>DTZW01000001.1 GCA_012961165.1 Gammaproteobacteria bacterium
GCATAAGCGATTTCGTGATTGCCTTTGTGGTACTCCAATTCTCCGAGCAGCATCTTTTCGCCAACACCCAGTGTTTCGATTGCCGGGTTATTGAAGAATTTTCGGCCCGGGTGTACCCGTTCAAGAGAGTCGTAAAACTGGCGCTGGTGATGTTCGGCTTTTGTGAATTCTTTCATTGCTGCATAGGCAATCCCTTTGGCGTAGTGATGCATGCAGGTCGAGACGCAATAAAGCTTTGGGTCTTGGGGCATTGGGGCATCAATGATTTCACGCCATTTTCCAAAACGCACAAGCACATGCATTTTCATGGCGTAATAGCCTTCCATGGTGCTTGCGATAAACGGCTTGCCTTTCAGGTTAATCACATCAGGAGGCAGGTTGTCGCAAATCTCTTGCGCGGCGGCCATTGCGGGTTCGAACTGTCCCAAAAACATGCAGGTATACATCATCAGATGCAGGTCATGGCACCGTGCCGTGGTGTAATAGTTGTAAGGTCCGGCGTAGGCGAGGTATTTTCGGTTCACGTGGATGGCCTTGTCGCTCGCGATCCTGGCCTTTTCATATTCGCCACACAGAACATAGATATGCCCGGGCATATGATTAATATGACCTGCATCCGGGCATAGACCGCCAAGGCGATCGGCTGAATTCATTGCCCGCTCGGGCGTGGGAGACATCTCAAGCAGGTGTATATGTAGATGTAAGATCGCCGGGTGTTGTTGCTCACCGCTCTCATCGGCTAAGGCAATAGCCTTTTCACAGACCGCGATTGCCTCAAGCGTATCGGCACCTACTGTTGGCAGTCCTGTTTTGACGTCCCACAGCCGCCATGGCGTACGGGTCATCATTGCCTCAATGAACAGAGCCATGACGTCCTGGTTTTCGGGAAAGTCAGAGTAGGCCTTGCGCATCGCCTCTGCGTAAGCATCATCCCAGCTGTCATATTCCGATTGACTGACAGTGTGCGGTTTTTGAACTCGCCCGGCCAGTGCACTGATCAGCGCCTTTTCAGGTGGCGTAGCGCTACCCGACAACGCCAGCGCCTGATCAATATGGCTCCGACAAAACGCAGTGCAGTCAACTGCTTCGGGCTCGCTGAAATCACACCAGGGCATATTGTAAAACGGCCCTGCCGCATAGGCCGCCCCCCAATGCAGCATTGCGCAACTTGGATCAAATTCCAACGCCTTTTTGAAACAGGCCAGCCCTTCTTCCTGATTAAAGCCAAAACACCAGTTCAGGCCCTGGTCAAACAGGCGCTGCGCCATCTCAGATTCGGTGCTGACTGCAAAGACATGGCTTCCCAGATCAAAGCTTAGTATGCGGTCTTCTTCCATTTCTTGATCCGCCAGTTAGGTATGCTGTCCCCGGAACGCATTTCAGTTAATCATACAAACTGGTGCTTCACTACTGTTGTAAGCGGTAAGGTGCATGACGCGCCGGTCGTCTCGCGCGAGCTCGCCGGTGGCTGAATGCCAGACCGAGCGGTTGTGCCAGATTACCAGATCGCCTGGTTGCCAGGCGTGCACGTAGACGCTTTCCGTAGCTATCGCTGG
>DTZW01000002.1 GCA_012961165.1 Gammaproteobacteria bacterium
CAAAAAACCATTGAGCGTTCTGGGGCATTTTATTGGCTTGGCCTACCAACTGGGGGTGTACCGACAGCATAGCGGGTGCGCAAAGAAATTACACCTGACGGACATATCGGATGGATCGGTGGGTAGCACATTTATTTGATCACCTGAGTCCGGCCTCTGAGTGCCAAATCACAGATTGCTGGTGGTAACTTGAGTTAATTCAAGATGCCTACGGGTCAGGTCGTGCAGCGTGATTACAAAAAGAGATGAACGCTTTTGCAGAGCATGAAGGGTTGGCTCACAACAATGCGGGTGTACCCGGCCTTTCGAAATGTGGGCAACCGTTGATGTGATACGATATTTGTGTATATTGCTGACGAGCTGTATTCTTTTTACACCAGAGTAAATATTCAGAGTTATCACCTTGAGCCACGATCCGGACAGTCAGGCACTTGCACACGCTTGTAGCAAGGCAATGCACCAGGATGATCGTTGTTCCCAGGCGCTCGACATGGTTGTCGTCGACATCGGGCCTGGACGGGCGCAGCTGTCAATGATCGTTCGTGAGGATATGATCAACGGCCATGGCACTTGCCACGGCGGCATCATTTTTACACTGGCAGACACAGCCTTTGCTCATGCCTGTAACACCCGAAACCACATCAGTGTGGCGGTCAGTTGTCAGATCGAATTTCTCGTACCTGTTTCATTGGGCGAGGTGCTTACTGCAACCGCTGTTGAGCAGTATCTGAAAGGGCGTAATGGAGTCTACGACGTCGGCGTGGATTTATCTGATGGCACTCGAGCTGCTTTGTTTCGCGGTAAATCAAGGGCTGTTGGCGGCACTTTAGTAGATAACCAAACGACTGAAAAATTGTGAGCGAAGTCCCAATCTATGACCGATCTGATCATCCATTGACGGTTCAAGCGGTTCGGCTATGGATATCAGTGTATTCGATACCCGCTTACTTAACCTCCAGACACCGGAACTGGATGCCATGACTGTAAAGCGAGCCCTGGAAATCGAACTGGAGCCTATTGAAAAAGCCAGTATCGACGAACTGAGGAACCTTCAGCTATCGAGACTGAAATGGTCGCTTAATCATGCGTACCAAAATTCACCGCTGTACCGGAAGAAGTTCGACTTAGCCGGCATACGCCCAGCGGATTTGCAATCTCTGGATGACCTGGCGCGATTCCCGTTGACTGCCAAAGACGACCTGCGGCAGTTCTATCCATTCGGCGCTCTTGCGACCCCGATGGCGGATGTGGTGCGAATCCATGCATCCAGTGGCACAACCGGCAAACCGACGGTAGTTGGGTATACCCAGAGTGATATTGATGTCTGGTCAACGGTGATGGCTCGGTCAATCAGGGCCGCCGGGGGGCGTCGGGACGACCTGATTCATGTCAGTTACGGCTATGGCCTGTTCACGGGCGGCCTGGGGGCACACTTTGGCGTGGAAAAACTGGGCGCCACTGTGATACCAATGTCCGGGGGGCAGACCGAAAAGCAAGTGCAACTGATCAACGATTTCAAACCGAGCATCATCATGGTGACTCCAACCTACTGCTT
>DTZW01000003.1 GCA_012961165.1 Gammaproteobacteria bacterium
GTTGGTACACGTTAGGTCCGCTGACCAGGGGCCGTTCTGTTGAAATACCGATACAGCAATGTTGGTCACGGTGCGATTGGGAATATCCGTACCGGCCTGCTGTAAAGTTTCTTCCCCATCTGAGTGGTAGATGGTGTCAAAGCTCGTTTCCAGAGCCCAGCCTTCAAAAACGGTTCTGAAGTAGCTTGCACCGATACTGATCGACAGTGGTGGGCCGCCATAGGCTTCGCCTGACATGTCCTGAACATTCGCACCCAGAGCGTTAGTAAAGCAAGTACCGATCGCGGTGTTGGGCGTATCTATAGAGTTACAACCAGCATCTTCCCATTCGTCAAATTCCAGATAGGCATAGGAGAGACCGCCGCGCAATTGCCAGGATTCGTTGAGCTGATACAGCGTGTTCATCTCAACACCATAGTTCAGCGCCACTGCAGCATTCTGCAGCGTAAATGTTGTTGTGTTCGAGTTAAAAATACCGACCTGCAGGTCTTCGGATTCGAAGTAGAACGCGATCACTTCGGCGCTCATACTGTTATCCAAAAACCGGCCTTTCATACCAAACTCAAACCCCTCAACGGTGGTTTCGTCAAACACCAGCGTGTCGTTGGCGACATCGATTGGCAGTGCCGTAAGATTTGGCACGGTTCCCGGATTGGAAATACCCGCAGACTGGAACCCGGTCTTGTATGCGCCGAAAAGCATTACATCCTCACGGGGAT
Organism: Gammaproteobacteria bacterium; assembly: GCA_012961165.1. Lineage (GTDB taxonomy): Bacteria > Pseudomonadota > Gammaproteobacteria > Pseudomonadales > Azotimanducaceae > UBA9659. Next base: position 720 of record DTZW01000003.1, read on the forward strand.
GATAGCTAAGGGTCAATTCAGGCGAAAGGTTGTCGGATTCGTCGGATGGTGTGTATTCAATTGAGGTAGGACCGAAACCAAACGCGCCGCTGTTTTCAAAAATATTCCCTCCAACCGCTCCCCGATCCTCCTCGGTGTAGCGGAGACCACCGGACAATGCCCATTGATCATTGATCTGGTAGTCAAAGCTACCGAAAACGGAGAACGATTCGACGTCGTTGTCCCAGATCTGGTGATACATCATGTAGGTGCCCTCGTAGGCATCAGCCACAGGCCAGGGTGCCGATGCACCAAATACATTGGCCAGTGTTTCCGGCAGAATCTGCACTGGTGCTTCGAGTTCTCTCCACAGGTCCTCATAGAAGACGCCGACCATGAAATTGAAGTCACCGTCGAAATCTGACTGCAACCGGAATTCCTGCGTAATAGAATCGCCTCTCTCACCCTGATCGGAAACAACCACTGCGAAGCTCGTATAATCGTAGTTGGTGTATTCACGATGGGTATAGTCCCACGCGCCGGTGAGTGAGGTAAGCTGATAACTGCCGAAATCCCAGTTGAGTTCCAGCGTGATCAGATCGTTCTCAAAATTATTATAGAACCGATCATGTTCATCGACCCCATAAGCTTTGTTGATGACACCTGCTGGTGGCAACGCACTGTTACGCCTCAATCTAGGTGAGTTACCACAGGTCTGTGTCGTGTCTTCCCAAAGGAACACGGCTGCACCGAAATGTGGATGGCCACCAACGCCATCGGCACACCCGTAAAGAACGGTACGGGCCGTATCATTCTGTTCTGACTCCGAATAGAAGACCTTAAGCTTGGCCTCGAAGTTGTCAGTGGGTTGCCAGACAGTTGTCCAACGAACGACCGTCTGCTCCTGAGCAGGGTAGTCATCGTTTGAAGGCCCCCTGGGTTGCAGAGCAGGGTCGGTATACATTGGCAACCCAAGCGCTGCATCACCTTGCTGTGCGTCAATTGGCGCAGCAGAGTTTTCGAGCCAACCACCACTCATATCCTGAAACCGGCCTGCAATTCGCATGGCCAACGTATCGCTCAAGGAGAAAGAAACGCCGCCTTCAATAACGGGGTCTTCTGTGACGAACTCGTAGCTGGCGCGAACGAAGCCTGCTGTAGCGTTACCGATTACGGGCGAGACACTTGTTACACCAATGACTCCAGCAGGGCTATTCTTACCGAAGTAAACCGCCTGTGGACCCTTTAACACTTCTAAAGTCTGCAGGTCGAAGAAGCCGGTATCCAACATATGGCTTCGTTGAAAAGACATGCCGTCCAGAACGAGCGACACGGGCTGGTCGGTACCATAATCAACAGCGATGTTCCCAACGCCGCGAATTTCGATGTTACCGCCCTGACCGCCACCACCTGCGTGCTGGATCATGACACCTGGTATGCGTTCTGTTAGCTCTGCCAGATCTCGAGTTCGGTAACGTTCTATTTCTTCCTGCGTCAGAACGGCTGCGGATACAGGTACATCGATCAATCGTTCTTCCCGTTTCCGCGCGGTGACTGTGACTTCTTCAATCTCAGCATGCTGTTCAGCAGCCAACGCTGCGACAGGTGCAAACGATGTAGCAATGAGTGAGAGTGCGAGTAATTTGGATGGTGCGGTTCGTCGTACTTGATATTTCGTGTTACTAAACATCTAGGCTCTCCTGTGAGGCTTAAAAAAGTGTAGTAAAACTCTATTTCGCGAGTACAATCCTGTACGTTTTTAGCTACGACTAAAGTGTAGTCAAGTACAGCAATCTCAAACAGACTACTACCTAACGATAAGGCGCGCAACTGACGTTTTAGCGCTCTCCAGCCCTTGTTTATTGACTTCGACGCGTGGTTTTCCGCGATCATACCGATCGCATTTGGAGGAAGGGTGCTTTTGTAGTCGCCGATGCCTGTATTGATGTCCGGGAAAGCCGCTTTTCGGCAGCGATTGGTCAATGACTGGCGACGATCTCGTTGAGGGCCGCTATGAGGGCAATGCTTGTTTCGTTGCCGACGAGTCCGGCTTGCATCCGGTTCATCATGTAGGTGAACGTGATGCGGTTATCGAGATCATTGAGTATGAGTGATCCACCCCAGCCTCCCCAGTAGCACTTCTTGCCAGAAGTAATGCCAACAGCGTTTGCTGCTGCGGCCAGATCATAGCCAAGACCGAACCGGACCGGCATCATGAGAACCTGATCGACGCCATTGGATTGCTCCATAAAGATGCGGTCGATGGTTTCAGGAGACAGCAGCTGTACACCGTGTGAGGACCCACCATTAGAGATCACCGCCTGAATCTTGGCGACTGACCTGGCATTTCCGTGTCCGTTAGCCGCGCCAATCGTTGCTGCCCGCCACGATGCAGTATGTGCGATTTCGGCATCCGGCAGCGGCCCGTTGAACGTCTTAAACATGACCGATTCAGGATCGAGATCTGGAGGAAGAGGCAACGGTGGTGGCGGCGTTACGTTGCTGATTCGATGGTGGTTCTCTGGCGGAGAACCAATAGTGAAGTCAGCATCCAACGGACCAGCTACATCTTCCGCGAAGAACTGCTTGAGCCCTCGGCCGTCGATTCGCTTGATTACTTCGCCAACCAGATGTCCTTGGTTTAGAGCGTGATAGCCGGACGCTGTTCCTGGCTCCCACCATGGCGCCTGGGCGGCAAGCCGGGTGGTCGCACCCTCGTCATCGAGGATATCTGCGGTTGTCACGGGTTGCGCCCACGCCGACACACCCGAAGTGTGAGACAAGATGTGGCGAACTCGAATGTCTTCCTTGCCATTTTGGGCAAACTCGGGCCAGTAGCTTGCCACGGTCGCGTCTGGGTCGAGGGTACCTCGCTCCATCAGAAGCAAGGCCGAGATGGCCGTCATGGTTTTGGTCGTCGACCAAACGTTGGTGACCGTGTCGGCTTCCCATGGTTTGGCGCGCGCTTCATCAGCCCACCCGCCCCACACGTCCAGCACTATCTCCCCATCGACGGCGAGCGCCATTGAGGCACCCAGGTCATAGTCGGCGTCAAGCTGACGTTCGAGAATCTGATTGAGCGGCTCAAACCTGTTGTCGCCCCGGTTGCCTTCGAGTTGCATGACTTCCCTCAATGTTGAACGAACTCATCGCGCGGCTCGCTTCGCTGACACTAACCTTACTGCCGTCCGATACTCTAACAGCACCTGACGTTGTGGTTAAGTATAGATAGAATAAAAGGGCAGTTGCTCGCCATCGGGCACGACCGCAGGCTAGCTTAAGAATTCGTTGTGAAGCATCCGAATGAGAAGCGCAACATACTGCACCCAGATGGAGCCGGCGCAGTAATGAATGGGCTTATCAGTTCTTTTCCACCCGCCTACAAAGATGGAACCACATACCGCCGCAAGTAATTCGTTAGACGCTATCAGAAGCCCTCTAAGGCGCTTTTCTGGCAAACCGACCCTATAGGCCCTCAGTTTTCAGCCAAATACAGGCAGTCGGAAAATGGATAAAGCAAGAGACGCAATGAAATGAAGTGGCTCGGAAGAACCGACCAAAAACGCGAATTGGGTCACGGCATCCTGACAACCCCAAGGAGGACAAGAAAGAACAACCAGAACAACGCAAAAGGCCATCGCGTCATGCCTTGTCACCGGATGACGTCATCACGATGCCTTTATCCACGAGCGCTTTTATCTCGGCCTTTGAGAAATCAAGATCATGGAGGATTTCATCACTGTGCTCCCCCAATGCCGGTGCAATAGGTTCCTTGCGGATATCACTCCTCGAAAACTTTGCGCCTGGTCGGGGCTGGCGTATCTGGCCCAGTCCGGGGTGCTCATACTGGTTGATCAGCTTATTCGCTTTAATCTGTTCGTTCTCCAGAATTTCGGGTCGGCTCAAAACCGGCGCGCAGGGCACATCATTGGCATCAAGCCGCTCAAGCCAATCCGCACTTGTGCGGGACTTGAGCACGTCGCCCATACTATCAATCCGCTCTTTGGCATTGGCTACTCTGCCCATCGGGGTATTAAATCGCTCGTCATCCAGCCAATGCGGTTGTTCCAACGCAGCGCACATGCCCTTCCATTCAGAATCCGAGACCGCGCCACAAGTGATATAGCCGTCTTTCGTCTCAAATATCAGGTCCTGGGCAAGTTGTCCGCGGCGAACGTTCTTCTCTCCACCAACCATGGTGAGACCGCCCAGGGCCTCAGGCCAAAGGAAGGAGATGGTCGCATCAATCATCGCGACTTTGATATGTTGTCCTTCACCTGAACCACGCTCCCGTTCCAGTAACCCTGCGGTGATCGCCTGCGCCGTCGTCAATGCCGAAACTTTGTCCGGGATAATGGTTCGAACCATCCTGGGCCGTGAAGTTGCGCTGTCAGCCTGAACATCGGGCAAACCTGTCAGCGCCTGGATAACCGGATCATAAACACGCTTGTGTGCATAGGGTCCCGTCTCTCCAAACCCGCTTACGGAAACATAGAGAAGTCTGGGATTAAGGACAGATAATACATCGTAGCTGAGCCCCATTCGTTCGATCGCACCGGGCCGGAAGTTCTGGATAAACACATCAGCGTCTGCAATGAGTTTTTTAACTACCGCAACGCCCGCCGGTTCCTTAAGGTCAATGCAAATTGAACGTTTCCCACGATTCGCGGAAACAAATGCTGGACTCAGGGTATTCTTCCCCAGCCCCATGCGCCTGATAATATCACCCTGGGGCGGCTCTACTTTTATGACATCAGCACCCTGGTCGGCGAGCAGCACTGTTGCCACGGGACCCGATATCACACTACTCAAGTCTATGATCTTTATCCCGGATAACGGCCCGCTCATGATGTACTTTCTCCAAGGTGCATTCTTCGCGCCAGCCAGGGAGAGACAATTATCAACAGAAGACCCAGCCCAACAGCCAGCATCGCGAGCTTTTCAAACACGGAGGTATAGACCATAAGAGACTCCACACCCAGGCTGACGTCGCTACCATCGCCGCCAATCGCCATGGCGCCGGCAATCATTCCCCCGACATAAGCTGCGAACGAGCTCGACAGAAACCAAACACCCATCATCATGCCGCCAACCCGGGCAACACTCAGCCGAGTCACCATTGAAAGCCCAACCGGTGAAAGACAAAGCTCCCCGGTTGTATGTAACAGGTACATTAAAGCCAGCCAAAAGACAGCGACTTTCCCGTCTGGACCAGCCAGGCTTGCGCCCAAAATAAGAACCGCAAAACCAAGCCCGACCTGAAGGATGCCGAGCCCGAACTTCATCGGTGTACTCGGCTCCATCCCGCGCCGGCCAAGTTTGACCCAAATCCAGGCAAACAGGGGCGCGAGCATAATAATGAACATGGGATTCAGGGACTGGAACATACCGGCCGTGAAAACGCTGCCCATGGCGACGTTTCGATCAGTAAATAATGTGAGTGATGAACCGGCCTGTTCAAAAAGGGCCCAGAAACAAACCGACAGGGCAATTAGCGCGAGCATGACCAACATACGGTCCCGCTCGATCGGTGTGCATTTCGACAGCGAAAACCAGATCAGCCAGGCAGTCACCACGAACCCGACAAGCACCAGCAGAACACCAAGATCACCGGTACTCTGGATCATCCGCCAGACACCCACAACGGCAATCAATCCAGACAGGTAAATAAACCACTCCTTGCTCAACCCGGCGATCACCGGCTTTGAAAGGTTAGCTGATTCAGGCGGCGCGCCAACGCCCTGCAGGTACTTGTCGCCATGGATGAAAGTTGCAAGCCCGATGAGCATGCCGATACCCGCTGCACCAAACCCATATTGCCAGCCATAGGTTTCTCCTAGGTAAGCGCAAAGCAACGTCGCTACAAACGCGCCAATATTGATACCCATATAGAAAATCGTGAAACCCGCATCCCGCCGGGGATCTGCTTCACTATAAAGCTGACCAACGATCGTCGAAATACTCGATTTGAGGAATCCTACCCCGACAATAATAAATGCCAGAGACAGGTAAAACGTCTGTTCGTACAGGCCATCCCTGATAACAACACCATCCACCATAGTCGATGGAGGTCCCTCAAACGCCATGCCGAAGTGTCCAATCACCAGCAGGCCTGCACCAAACATGATGGCTTTTTTGAAACCAAGATAGCGGTCCGCGATCAGGCCTCCCAGCACTGGCGTCGCATAGACCAGAGAGGCATAGCTTCCGTACAACAGCCCTGCATCCTTGTCACCAAACAGGAAGTGTTTGGTCAGATAGAGAATAAGCAACGCCCGCATACCGTAGTAACTGAAGCGTTCCCACATCTCTGTCATGAACAGGACAAAAAGTCCCCTGGGATGACCAAGAAGCTCATCTGCTGGCGCCCTGATAGAAGACAAAGGCTAAACGCCCATCCGCATGGCACCCAGATAGTCTCTTTTACCGAGTGGCACGCCTTTCATCCTTAAAACATCGTAGGTCGTCGTCGCATGAAAATATAAGTTAGGCAGCGAGAAAGACAACACATAGTTCTCGGCGGTAAAGGGAATTTCATTGCTACCCAGTTTGAACGTCAGGGTCTTGCCTGCCCATCCATTGACTGTTTCAGCATCGAACGAGCCTACTTGCGAAATCGCCTGGCTCACCAGATCCTGCAGCCCCGCATAATCAAGGTCACCGTAGCCTGCTGGTGGTGCGAACTCACCGGCTTCCAATCCCTTCAACGCCCCAAGGGAATGGTGCACCACAGAAATCACCTGGAACTGGAAAGGGTTCATATCTTCAATCAAGCGGGTTTCGACGATCGCTGATAGATCAATGCCGTTTTCCTCACAAAAACTTTTACCCTTGTCGAGCACAGCTACGGCGGAATTCAGAGTCTGAAGGTAGTTAGTGACGGTCGCGTCATAAAGGGAAATGGACATTATTGTTGCTCGTTTCATGAAGGAAGCCACTATTGTTCAATATGCAAGAGGCGAATGCTATCCCTGCCAGGGAATAGGTTTTATATCCGTCGGATATGCTCTGCAAGCCACCCTGGAAATTGCTGTGCTTCTGTTTCGTTCATCCCAATTAAGCCTGCAATGGCATCCCCGCAGATGCTCTTGCCCATCGCGGCGATGGCGACAAGAAAGATGATCTGTTTCGCATGCACCGGGTCGCCACTGTCTTCGGCTATCGTATTCAGGATGTCAGTAAACAGACCCTTCGAACCACTGGCTGGCGTAAATGCCTGCTGATCCAGCGCTAGCCAGGCAAGTAAACGCCCATGCCCACCGTGCGACAGCATTTCAAACAGGTGGTCCAGAATCTTGGCAGGTTCCTCATGGTGGTTAAGCGCCACCATTACGTCTGACAGCAGGTCGTGAGTCATTTTCTCAAGCAGCGCTTCACGCATGGCGCCCGTTGAACCAAAGTGATGTATCACCGTAGCGTGTGACATACCAGCGTCTTTGGCCACCCCGGATATATTCAACCCTTCAAGCCCAAAGGTGGATAATCGGTCAGAGGCAACTTTTAGAATCAATGACTTAGCCTTTTCAGGTGTTCGTCGTACTCGCTTGCCTGCACTATTGACATTCATGTTAATAGATCTATTATTGACATCATTGTTGATAAGAATCACAGTAACATTGATGAACATTGAAACCAATAATATCGAGGGCAATCACATCGCTACCCGCAGCATCGAACCCAAAGCGCCACGAAACAACCGCATGCGTCCATTAATCGCCCTGCGCGCCCTGAAGAATCTGATTAATGATCCAGAGAAGACAGATCAGGTATTTGTCGTCATCAACGCGATGTCAGGCACCTCTCTCGAAAAGACCTTCGTACGATTCCGTAAAACGGAGATGGGTAAAAAAATTCTCTCAGAGAATCGGATCCTGCTAACGACGCTCCTTGATCGTGAAAGTTTGCGAAGCCACGACGCTGGAACCCTGGGTCATGCCTATCTGGGTTTCGTCGAGCGAGAACAGATCAGCGCGGATGGTCTGGTGGACGCGAGCCAGTTGAGCGCGGATGGACCGGCGGACGCGAGCCAATTGAAAGAAGAAATCGAGGAACCAAGATTCAGGTTGTTCGGTGAACGGATGCGAGACCAGCACGACCTATGGCATGTCACCACAGGCTATGGCCGGGATACTTTTGGCGAAGCCTGCCTGTTGGCATTCACTTACGCACAAACCGGTAACCGCGGACTGGGTATCATCGCCCTGGCCGGTATGATGAAACTTCAAAAAGCGCTCGGCTCCGGTGCACGAAAAGCCATGTGGCAGGCCTACAAGGCTGGCAAGCGCGCGGCGTG
>DTZW01000004.1 GCA_012961165.1 Gammaproteobacteria bacterium
TCCTTCAGGAGAATTATCCGGCATCGGATCTCAGTCGTTATTGGTCGCAGATGGTCGGGTGCGACTAGGGCTCATCTAATTACCCGTCGATAAGCCGTTATTCTTGTAAACCAATAGCTTCCTTACACCGCACTGGGTTGCATAGCTGGGAGGTCCGTTTAGTTCTGCCAGATACTGTTCATTGAGTGTGTAGACCGGGTAGGTCTGTAAATGAATGATGGCGAAATCGTATCGATCCCTGAATTGAGTTTCAGAAATCATCCATCGGTAGGGTTGCAGGTTTGCATAGACGTGTGTGATTTGAGGTGACGATTCCCTTGCATATGCTGCGATATATCTTGCGTCCCAATATTGTGCGATGCCGAAGGTTGCTTCCTGTTCGGCAAGCGCCTTGTCAATACATGCTATGTCCTCGGGGTAGTAAACCATTTGGAGCGGGCGGTCGCCTTTTTGTAAAGCGTAGACATTTGCCAGGCCTGGACCCAGAGCGAGGATAAGAACGATTCTTCGAGTCATCGCCAATGTCATCCATGTTTGAGTCACGATCAATACAGGGGCGAGAACAAAGGGCAGGAGAAAGAAAGGAAGGAGGTACCTGGGGAACACAGCTGCATGAATGACCGGTGCGGCGAAGGTACACCCGATACTTGCCAGGACAAAAGCGCAAAGAAGCAGTGGTTTTTCTCGCATGACGGCGGGTGTGCTGATTGAGCTCACAAGACGAAAAGCCGCCAGGCAAAGTATGATCGAGCCGGCCACCAATAAGGTGATAGATAGCCACTGCGGCGTGCTCTTAAAGCATTGTTGCAAAACGTCGAGGAGAATCTCCAGGCCGTAGGGGATCTTGTAGATGGAGGGTGCGAAGCCGTAACTGGCGTAGTTAATCTCATAGGGCATGGTGTACTTGCTGAAAAACATTCCCGCGGAACCCACAGCGAGAACGACATAAATCCGAATCGCGAGAGGAAGCTGAAGCTGACGAATAGCGAGGAGCATGGTCGTAATCAGCGCGACCGGTGCAACGGTGTTGACGATAATCAGACGATCAGATACTGAGGCGAGAAACAGAATTACAATCAGCCCTCCGGTGTCTCTGCTGGTGTGATTGCCATCGAGCAGGTTGAAAAAGAGCCATAGTACTGCCAGCAGCATGATGAAATTTCCGATGTGGTAACCGGACATCAGCAATAGAGAATAGGGTGGCCCCGAGGCAGTCAACGTAATGCTGATCAACATTGAAACGATCAATAATGTAGTCGCGAGGGCAAGTTCTTGATTGAAGAAGTGGCGATACAAGCCGTACAAGATGGTGCACAACAAACACAATTGGCCAAAAAAGTAGATTGGTACTGAGAGATAGTGATCTCGGGTAAGCAGATAGGCGATGAGATATCCCAGGAAATCCGGGAAAAGTGACGGATTGGGTGCGACGTGCCACGATCTATAGTTATCAAAGTCTTTCAGTACATCTTCAATTAGGAAGGGTCCGTAAAGTGCATCTGAATGTAGCAGCGCCTCCATGAAAGGTAACTTCTGCTGCAGGTAGATGAAGACCGGTATGAGCAGCGTAATGAGGAGGAGGCTGTAAAGGGTGGCTCTGTATTTCATAAGTTCAGTTGTCTGGGAGCAGGTCAGTATTTGCTGGCCTTCATGGAGAGTCAACCGGGCAGTATTTTTTTAAGTGTTGTTCGTTAAGCTATAGTTGCAGCTTAGCCACATGCGAGTCAGGAAAATGTTAACGCCGCGGCCAGAATATCCACGACCTCTCCTTGTGCGACCCGATTGGAAAAACCTGAACGGTAGTTGGCGCTTTGTTGAGGATGAAGATGACACAGGATTGGTTGAAGGCTGGTTTAGGAATGGACTCCCAAAAAGCGCCACGACCATCCAGGTTCCTTTCCCGGTAGAATCCGAAGCTTCTACCATTAATAACATTCAGCCCGCTTCCGTTGTCTGGTACCACCGGGAGTTTGATCTGCCAGGCGACTGGGGGAAGAGGGTGTGTCTGCGCTTTGGTGCTTGTGATCACTGGACCCGTGTTTTTGTCAATGGACAGGAAGTAGGGCGGCACCGGGGTGGTTACGCACCCTTTTCGTTTGATATTGACCATGTTTTGCAACCTGGCGCCAATACGATTGTGGTGAGAGTTGAGGATTCTTTGTCGTGGACCCAGCCGAGGGGGAAACAAGCAGGAACCACCCGGTGGCCGATTGACTACGACAGTGTCACAGGTATCTGGCAAACGGTCTGGGTTGAGCCTCTCCCGCCGGTTTCAATCGAAAGTACCCATTCGGTCTTTGAGGTGGGCTCTGGAGAACTGACATTCACAGCGTTGTTCTCGAAGCAGGTAGAGGGGGAGTTGACGGTTGAGTTGCTGCTTGCCGGGGTTGTTGTAGGCCGGAAGCAGGTGAATACAGGTTTGCGTTCCGAGGCCCGTGTGTCGTTTCAATTGGACGAGCCTGTACTGTGGTCAACTGAGTCGCCAACTCTTTACGATGTAAAACTGACTCTTTTGGACACCCGGAGCGGCGATGTTGATGAAGTGATCAGCTACACAGGACTACGAGAAATCGAGGTTCGTGATGGGTACCTGCTTCTTAATGGGGAGAAATTATTTCTTCGGGGCGTTCTCGACCAGGGTTACTTCCCCGGTGGCTGGTATACCGCACTAAGCGATGATGATATCCGTCGAGATGTAGAACTGACCTTGCAGATGGGGTTCAACTGCGCACGTAAGCACCAAAAAGCAGAAGACCCGCGCTACCTTTACTGGGCAGACAAGCTTGGATTACTTGTCTGGGCAGAGATGCCTTCAGGCAGGATATTCTCAACTGAGTTGGTGCAGACGTTGGTCTCTGAATGGACAGAGCTCGTTAAACGGGACAGGGCTCATCCCTGCGTGATGGCCTGGGTACCGTTTAATGAGTCGTGGGGTGTGTGGCACCAGTCATCCAGGCCCCAGCAGCGGGCTTTTGTTGATGGTGTCGTCGGTATTACGCGCGCGATGGACACCAGCAGGCCTGTGATCGGTAACGATGGCTGGGAGTTTTCCTCGGGTGATCTCTGGACGCTTCATCTTTATTTCGAACAAAAAAATCTGACGCAACGCTTAAATGAGCTGATAGAAAGCCCCCAATCGTCCGTAACCGAAGGCAATGGAACGGGATCACGCGCTGGCGCGCTGGCAGGCGCGAATGTTGAAGGGCTGCCCATATTACTCACCGAATGTGGCGGTGTGGGTTATGGTCGATACAGTGATTCTGATTTTAGCTATGGCGACTTGCCAGAGACTGAAGTCGCACTACAGGCAGCCATTGACGCAATAGCACAAATGATTCACGCGGCTCCAAAGCTCCAGGGGTTCGTCTGGACCCAGTTCACGGATGTCCAGCAGGAGGTAAACGGTTTGTTGTATTTCGATCGAACCCCAAAACTCCCTATAGAGACCCTGCATGAGATCATCGCCAGCATTGGCTAAATCCAGTTGCCTCTCTATTAGCCAATGACTGACTAATCAGTTTCACTGAGTGTTTAATAGCAATTCCCGGAAGGGTTGCCGGAAGGGTTGCCGGAAGGGTTGCCGGAAGGGTTGCCGGCAGGGTTGCCCGAACGTTTCGCGACGTTCTTTCGATGTGTGGGGCAGGGCGGTCCGTGCAACGACAAGCTGGAGGCTGGGAACAATATACAGGCCATTTTCCAGCAGGCCGCGAGCCGCGACAAGATCTGTTGTCATCTGCTTCAGGTAGTGGCTGGGCAGGATGATTTACCCGGGAAAACTCGACGGTGCGAGATAAGGATTCCGCGTTTAGGTCAATATCTATGGCTGAGTTCATGACGATGAAGACTCCTGGGAATCGCTAGACCTGAATTCTCGAATGGGTTTCCAAAACCACCAGATTAATGCCGTAGCCACAATAGAGATCACGCCGCCCATCACCATTGTGTTGGATGCACCGATCAATCCAGCCCAGGTGCCAACCCAGACTGTGCCTACATTGTTCGCTGTCTGGGCGGCAAGAATCATTAAGGCAAACGCGCGACCACGCATGTGGTCTGGCGTCGTTAACATCACGGTGGTCTGGCGCACGGCGACGGTTACAGCATCTGCGGCACCGAGCAAAGCGATCATTAATACACCGAACCACAGCGTTGTAGCTGTTCCGAATCCGAACAGGAAAAAACCGTAGGCAAAGGATGCATAAAGGACGAGCATTCCTTTTGCACGGAAGCCGACCAGCATTAACGCGATAAATGATCCGAAGATTGCGCCAGCTGAGTTCGCTGCGCCCAGGAAACCTGTCGCGCTTGCTCCCCCGGCGAACAACCCTAATGCCAGTACTGGCAGAATCTCGCGATAAAAAGACGCGGTGGTGATCCCGGCATCCAGCAGGAACAGCCCTGGCAAAATCGGGTGTTTTGAAACGAAGCTGACCCCATCCCTGGTTTGCTGGATCTGGGACGGTTTCTCTCCTTCTTCATGCTCATGGCCGTCCGCCATTCCCTTTGCGCGAATGAACTGCGGCAGCAGGCTGGATATCAAAGAGATAGAACCCGCGAGGATAAAAACGGCGGTAAGGTCCGCGGTGACGGCGACGAAGGCAAAAATCAGGGGGCCTGCGATAGCTGCTGCATTGCTCGACGCGGTATCAGTTGAAGCTGCCAGCATTAGCTCACGTTCCGGGATAATGATGGGTACCAGCGCAGATCTCGCAGGACTGGCGAGCATGTGTGTGGCTGCGGTAATGGCGATGCCTGTGTAGACCAGAATGGGCGTTAACATGTCTTGCCAGTTAAGAAAGCCTAATGTGAGCAGCGCTATAGAGGTGGCTGCGTGGGCAAGGCTCATGAGTCGTTTTCGATCGACGCGATCTGCAAGGGTGCCTGCCCACAGCGTTACTGGCACCTGGACGACAAGTTGTACCACGCCAATTAAACCGACCAGATAGGCCGAACCTGTTTCGTCTAGCAACCACTGGGCTGTTCCCAGAATTCTCATCCAGACCACGATGGAGCTCGCGATCAATGTGACCCAAAGGAAACGGTAGTCGCGGTAAAGGAAGGCACCCCACGGCCTGGTGCCAGATGAATGGGGTGAAGGGTTCCGGTCGCGAGTGTTCATCTAGTATTGGCCCGTAGTTGTTGCCAGGCGTTCTTACTCGACTTGCATGGCGCGACTGGAGAAAAATTCCAGAATAGAGCCATCTGCCATCGTTGCCAGATAGAGCTTACCTTCATTCAAGGTAAAGGACCTCGTGTCGTTGAGATCCGATATGAACTGGTCGTGAAGTGACCCTGGTATGCACATTGCCCTGGTTGTAATGAGTTGAGTGATGTTGAGCTGGTCCGCTGTTTCGCTGGCCCAGTTGCCACGACCTCTATTGCAATCAGCGCGAATAGCGACGCTACCATCTTTATGGAACTCCAGCGTGTATAAACCGGGAGCGCGTGGCAGGTCCGTTGAATCATCCATTGATTGAATTTTCGCCAGTTTCCAAAGTACGCCGGTGAGTGCCGGCTTCTCTTTAGTGGTGTCGGATCTTTGTGTTGCGCTGAATGCCATTAGCAATAAGCACAGGGTAATAGTAAGTAGTGAGCGCATCTTGAATTCGTGTTGGGTCAGTCAGGATACCAGTTCATTTTCTGCAACGGATTAGGCGCCATGGTGTGATTAATCTGTTTGTTGGCGGATTTGGATGGCTGGAATCAGGAAAAGCGGGGCACTGAAGTGAAATAGCCTCAGTGCCCCTGCAGGCTATTCGGCCACTAATTTTTTAGCTTGTTCCATCTTCATTCTTGCATCTTCATCTGATTCCATCGTTGCTTTCTCAAGTTCGGCGACTACACTTTTGGCATCATCAATTGTGCTGCCCATCATTTTAACCGTATCTGCCATGGTGGCATCGCCTGCATCCATTACTTCATCCATTACTTCAGCCAATTCTTCATCCATTGCTGCAGACATCGTTTCACCGCTGGTTTCTATTGCGCTGCTGGTGTCTTCTGCTGCATTTTCCGTTGCATTGTCTTTTTCGCAGGCAGTCAGCACGAGAACGGCTGCCAATACCAATAAATATTTCATAATCGCTCTTCTTTTCGGGTGGGTGTGGCATTGTACCCTACTTGTTTCTTATGTGCGGTGCACGCTCGGACGTGATGTGTGAGCCGCGCTGAAGCAGCAGGAGGGTTGCCCGGGCCAACATGGTCCGGGGTATTTTGAGCAGGCTTATAGAAGATCCCGGCTTCAATCCCTGGGTATCCAGGTCGGTGTTGGGCTAATTTGAGGGGCCCAGGGAGAAATCCCAGCAATAGGTTGCGGAAGTGAGCAGGTATCTGGGTTTAGCACTGGGGCTCCATGAATCGTCTCCACCGACACCCATATGAAACCCGTCTATATGGATGAACAGTCCGTCCTCCGGAATTAATTCGTGCTCGTGCTGTGCGCCCATCAATTGTTTCACGCTGTATTGGCTTACACCGAGTGAAAACTCCCCCTCTATCAGGATGCGGCCAATTCGCGCTTTGCTGACGTCGCACCTGAGGCCGTTTTCCGAGGGGAATATATAGGGGGTGTGCATATCTGGGGTCGATTGAGTCCATTGGCCGAAAACTGCACTGTGTTTCCTGTCAGGATAATTTTCATGCGGCCCGCGGCCAAACCAGGATACCTGACCAGGGTCTTGTGACAGGCGAAGCGCAGCGCCTACTCTTGGGAGAGGTGGTGCAGATTCGCTGACTTCAATACGGATAGTGATCGCAACCGTCCCGTCCGCGCTAAACACATAATGCCAGGTAGAACTCACCATCAACCGGTTGTTGTCAAAGTAGCCGTGTCGGGCGGTGAGACGCTTGCGGGACTCGTCCAATGAGATGTCCAGACAACGATGCTCCCAATCGAATAACCCTGCTGCCTGCCACTTCGACAACCAGGAATCGGGAGAGGGATGATCAACCTGGCTGCTGCATATATCGTTGTCGAGAGGTGCCCTCGCGAAGCTGTCACTCATTGGTGATTGAAGCTGCTCCGTTCCTTCGAGTGACCAGTTGGTTAGCTGGCCGCTATTTTTGTTTATAGCGAAGGTCGAAGGGCCACATCGCACAAGGTACTCACCTGGTTCATTGTAAATCTCTGCAGTTGTTGTTTCTTTTTCGGCTCCTTCCCTGAAGTTCTTTTCTGAAAGTTCTTTGACTACAAACTGCTGGCGCGCGATCTCGTGGCTTTTACCGGCGAAATGACTGTCCACATTTTGCTGAACCCATACGTCCAGGTAAATAGTGTTTGGATTGTCACAGGCTGGCTCGCACAGAGTGAGTTGAACTGAAGCACCTGCATCCAGCGCCAGGTTGGTATCTCCGGCGGCAAGTGTTGAATCCCCCGCCCACAATCGCCAGTATAGTTGTTCATTGTCCGTGGTCCGGAAAAGATGCTCACTCGTGATCGAAAGGATGAGGACCGGTTCACCCGAAATTGAAAACTGGAAGGGTTGTTGCATTCGCTTTGCTTCAAGCAAAGCTGGATGAATAGACCTGTCAGGAAAAACCAGGCCATTAATACAGAACTGGCGATCGTTGATCTTGTCGCCAAAATCTCCGCCGTACGCCCAGAACATCTTCCCATCTTCAGTTCTCGATTCCAGGCCCTGGTCTACCCAGTCCCAGATAAAGCCGCCCTGTAGTCGCGGATAAGCCCGGAACGCATCCCAGTAGTCACTGAAATTACCCAGGCTGTTGCCCATCGCATGCGCGTACTCGCAAAGTATGATTGGCCGGTCTTCATTTGGTTGTTTCGACCACTTTATGATGCCGAACTTGGGATGCTCGAATGGAGCTTCCATATCGCTATCGGTTCGCGCGTACATCGGGCAGATAATGTCGGTCGCATCAGTGTCCGATCCGCCACCCTCATATTGTACTGGCCGTCCTGGATCCGTTTTCTTCACCCACCGGTACATGGCGTCGTGATTTCGGCCATAACCGGATTCATTCCCCAGAGACCAGATGATGATGCATGGGTGATTGAAGTCGCGATTGACCATGCGCGTGACCCTTTCCAGGAATGCGCCTGCCCACGCAGGGTCATCTGACAGGCGATTCATTGGGCTGAGGCCGTGGGTTTCGATATTGGCTTCGTCAACAACGTACAGGCCAAGCCTGTCACATAAATCGTAAAAGCCCGGTTGATGCGGGTAGTGGGAACAACGAACAGCGTTGAAGTTATGCTGCTTCATGAGGCGCAGATCCCTTTCGACCAGTTCGAGACTTTCCGTGTGACCCGCTGCTGGATCATGCTCATGCTTGTTCACGCCACGGATCAAGAGTGGTTTCCCATTAAGGCAGAGTTGTCCTCCAGTGATTTCGATTTTTCTGAAACCAATATAGTAGGCCTCGATCTCGAGGGGAGTGCCGTCCTGATCCAGCAACGACACCAGAACCCGATATAAATTGGGTGCCTCTGCACTCCAGTGGTCAGGTGATGGTACGTCGAGTACGGTGTCCAGTCGGTCCCGGTAGCGACCCATTTCATCTATCAGGGCCGTGCCCAGGCCTTTCGTTATCTCCTTAATCAATTCGTTGGATGAATTGAATATTTTGACCTGGATCTCGCACCCTCTTGCGTTCTGTGTAATGACTTTCGTTGCCAGTAATCCATGCTCGTTGCTATCGTCCAGTGTGGCGCTCAGCTTTACGTCAATTATTCTCTGCCTGGGTTTCCGAAGCAGCCTGACCGATCGAAATATTCCTGAAAGATTCCACATGTCCTGGTCTTCAAGGTAACTGCCATCACACAGACGGAGTACCATCACAGCGATCGTGTTTTCCCCGGCGTGAAGGTGAGTGGACACGTCAAACTCGGCCGCGAGCCTGCTGTCCTGTGAATATCCGACAAACCCGTTGTTGCACCAGAGGTAAAAAGCACTATCGACACCATCAAAGCAGATGCGGCTATGCTCATCAGGGGACCA
>DTZW01000005.1 GCA_012961165.1 Gammaproteobacteria bacterium
GGCAATATATTGTGTCTGGGGATGTGCCTCGCCGAGCAGTTCACTGCTGGTGGCATAGGCGTCGCTATAGAATGCATCGGCAGTCGCTGCATCTCCGAACTGCCTTGCGGCAAGCCCGACCTCCCGGGTTGACGCAACCGCCAGCCAGTGGTCAGGGCCAAAGACTCCCACAGCAAGCATCAGCGCTTCCTCGAACAGCATCATGGCATTTTCAAAATCTCCTGACTCCAGCAACGCTTGACCTTCTGCTGTCAATTCCTGCCAGACCTCGAAATCTGCGAGCTGATCTTCGGTGACAGCAGATGCAACTGCGAGCGTCTCATCGACCCATGCGGGTAGCTGGTTATTGATCTCCGTAATGAGCCGTAAGCTAGACTGAGTTCTGTCTATTTCTTTCAGTTCAACCGATCGCTCTACATCGACAATCAGTAACTGAAGTGCCAGCTCCGCGGCTCCTAACTCCTCAGCCAGCATGACCGCAATTTCCAGTGATTCCTGGTCATCCGGGAATTTGGCAAGGAGTTCCACGTAGGACTGGAGCGCAAGTTCGATATCACCCGTCATTAACGCCTCTTCCGCGGCTGCCCTCAGATCTGACCCGTAAGCGTTGGTGATGACACACATCAACAATATGGCTGCTATTTTCCTGAACATGACAAATGGTCCTTGTAGGTTTTCGGATAGCGAATGGTCACTGTATCACTACTTTATGGTCCCGTATGACCAAAAACCTACAGTTCATCGGGTAGTTACAAATTAACCAAAGCCAACCTGACCGGTGAGACTCGAAATGTAAGGAAATTGTAAGTTAATTAGCGGGCGGGCAGTAGCCTAAATGTTAATGCGGTGCTACATTAATGTTATATGCCTCGGGATAAACCCGGTGCAATATTGATACATTAGGAACCTTCCCAGGTAATGAACCTCACCGAACCCCGGCGGTGTAACCCGCTAGCACAGCTATTGGGTGGACTAGTGCTGTCAGTTTTCGGTTGGCAAAAGGCTGGTCAGGTTCCCAGCGCCAGAAACATGGTGATCATTGCTGCACCACACACCACCAACTGGGATTTCATCTTCCTGCTGGCAGCAGCCTATTCATTCGGCATTAGCGTCAATTGGCTAGGTAAGGACAGTCTGTTTCGATCACCTTTAGGGCCAATACTTCGATTCCTTGGCGGCGTTCCCGTGGATCGGTCAAAACGCAACAACCTTGTCCAATCACTTAGCGCACAAATTGAACACGGTTCCGGCATTGCTCTGGTCATTCCGCCATCGGGAACTCGTCGAAAAACCGAACATTGGAAATCCGGCTTCTACCGGATAGCAGAAGCCGCACAGATTCCACTGGTTTGCGGGTATCTGGACTACCAGAAAAAAGAAGCAGGTCTTGGCCTTGCCTTCCTGCCCTCTGACCTCTCCCGGGATATGAATAGAATTCGAGAATTCTACGAACCGATTGTCGGCAAGTACCCCGAGAACAAGAGCCGAATCAGATTAAGAGAAGAAGATCAGTAATTACTGAAGAACCATCGGGGGTTCATCCAGTTCAGGCGGCACCATACACTGACTGGCCTGATGATGAACCATGCGAACACTGCCCGCCTCAATCACGAAATTATTTGTCGCAACCAGCCAACCCGCTGGTAGTTGTTCGTAGCAAATAACGGAGAAGAGATCTCCTTGCACGAGTACTCTTGGACTATGGCAAACAATTCGAATGCCTGGTTCCTGACCGCTGAATATATTGTCCCAACTCTCCAGAATTTCGTCCCTGCCTAAAAGCGGCGGCCAACCCGGATGGATGCAAACGCAGGGGTAGTCCTCCGTCCACAAACCTGACATCTGGACCGCATCCCGGCTATTGAACGCCAGGTAAAAATTGTCATTCGCAAACTGGATTACCGCTGGATCAACTATATTCATGATGGTCCCTCTATGCCGATTTCAACCGAACGCCATAATTCAATCAAGCCGCTTAGCGAAATCAGCTGAAATGTGCATAATATCGAATTGGAATTAAACGTTTAGGAAAAATTCAATGGATTCGATGGAATGTCCTAAATGCCACGCTGGGATGACCGAGCACACTCTCAGCACACTCAGTGGTGGTGTAACCGTAGATAAATGCTCTGCCTGTCGAGGTATCTGGTTTGATCTCGGCGAGGCGGAGTTACTGAAAGAAAAATGGATGTCCGACCACATTGATGATGGAGACCCCTTACTCGGAAAGAAACATAACAAAATTCGAAACATCAACTGTCCTCGTTGCGACAAACCCATGGAGCTACTATCGGACCCCATTCAAAAACATATTCAGTATGAAGCCTGCGCCGAGCACGGCATGTATTTTGACGCGGGTGAATTCACTGACTTTAAATACGAAACCCTGATGGATATTTTTAGAGATTTCGTATTTGCACTCAGAAAACCAGCTTAAGCTCAGTTTAAAGCAGGTGTGAGCCACCATCGATGGCAAGAATTGCACCCGTCGTGAATCCTGCTCCTGTACTCGCCAGGTAAAGCGCTGCCCCTACGACCTCTTCGGGCTGGCCACCACGCTGTAGAGGAATTGTCGTGTTGGCACGTTCCTCAAACGCCTCCATATCCCAGGCCTTGCTGATATCCGTGAGAAAAGGCCCGGCCATAATACAGTTGACCCTCACTTTTGGTCCATAAGCCGCCGCAAATGAACGAGTAATCGCATTCAGGCCCGCCTTCGCAGCGCCATAAGGTTCTGAAGTTGGACTCGCCTTGACTGCTGCAACACTAGAAACATTGATAATACAACCTCCCTGCCCCTCAGCCATCCTGCTTCCAATATTGGCACTGAGTCGAAACGGCCCCTTGAGATTGACACCAATGACTTTATCGAACAACTTCTCGGAAACCTGGTCAAGCGAGGGGTAAAGTGGCGACATGCCAGCGTTGTTAATCAGTACACTCTGCGTAGACTGCCTCTACCATCGCATCCAGGGAATCCCAGTCCCCGACATGAGCAGCATACGGAAACGCCTTAACACCCAGGGCTTCAATCTCTTTGGCCGTTTCGATACAGGATTCAATTTTTCGACTGACGATAGCAACGTTTGCCCCGTGGCGTGCGAAACCAAGTGCCATGGCTTTGCCGAGCCCCCTGCTGCCACCCGTAATCAACACAACCTTTCCCGTCATATCCAGTTCGTCCACCTGTCTCTCCTGCTAATCAAAAAGAAACTATTGTACCCACAGGCAGCCGCCCAGTCTGCACTTCGCATCCAGAGCCGTGTAGAATCAGCAAACCATTAGCCGACATGCCTATGAATGATCTGATCTCCCCACGCCTGCGCCATCGCGTTCGAATCTTAAGTACTATTCTGGGAGAGACAATGACGCGCCAACACGGGCAGGAATTCCTGTCCAAGGTTGAAGAGATTCGACTACTCGCGAAGGCGAACCGACAATCTGTGGCTGATCCTGAAAATAGCGAACAGGGTGACCATGAACAGTTGCGCCAGGTGCTTACGAAGCTTGACGGTGAATCGCTAATATCCGTCGCACGAGCGTTCAACCAGTTTCTTAATCTCACCAATATTGCCGAACAGGCGGAGTCGACTGAAACTGCCAATGGTTCACAGTTGGAAGAACTGTTCACTCGCCTGATCAATAAAGGGATCAATCAGCAGCGTGTCCTTGAAACTATTACCAGTATGCGATGCGATCTTGTTCTTACTGCACACCCGACCGAAATTACCCGACGTACCCTGATTCAAAAATACAACCGAATAGCCTCCGCACTCAATGACGTCAACGAAGACCGGGAACTCGATACACAGGAACGACTGGATCTGGAGCGACTGATCGCTGAAGTCTGGTTCACGGATGAAATCAGGACAGAAAGACCCACACCACAGGATGAGGCCAAGTGGGGTTACGCGGTTATTGAACACTCACTGTGGACTGCTATTCCACAGCTCTGGAATCGACTAAGTGAACTGACATTCAAAGTAACAGGCGAGACACTGCCTTTAAGTGTATCTCCGGTCAAGATTTCGTCCTGGATGGGTGGTGACAGAGATGGTAATCCAAACGTCACCGCTGATGTGACTAAAGAAATCTTAAGGCTGGCCAGGTGGATGGCGGCAGATTTGTATTTAAGAGACGTTGAAGAACTTTTGTCACAGCTCTCAATGTCTAACTGCTCCAGCGAGCTTGCTGCACTGTGCCCCGAAGGCGTCGACGAACCTTACCGCCATATTCTCAGGTCATTGCGTGAAAGACTAGCGGCGACTCGAACCTGGGCAGAAACATCCGAGCCACCGGAGCCCGGATTGATTCACAGTGACGCTGACCTGATCGCGCCGCTGCAACTATGCTACGACTCTCTCCTTTCGTGTGGCATGAATATCATTGCCGACGGTCTTTTAAAGGAAACCCTGATTCGCGCCAATACATTTGGAGTGACGCTGGTAGAACTGGATATTCGCCAGAGCTCTGACAAACATATCGAACTTCTGGACGCGATCACCGAATACCTGGAACTGGGCAGCTATAAGCACTGGTCAGAGAAAGCCCGAACAGATTTCCTATTGCAGGAACTCAAGACCCGCAGGCCTTTGGTACCAGACAGCTGGCAGCCAGAAGGTGATGCCGGTGAAATACTCAAAACCTTCAGACTTATCGCAGAAGACAATGGGCAGGGTATCGCCAGCTACATCATTTCGATGGCCAGGCGCCCTTCCGATGTCTTGGGGGTTGTATTACTTTTACGTAAATCCGGAGTCACTCGAGTGTTACCGGTCGTGCCCCTTTTTGAAACACTGGACGACCTTGAGAATGCCGCCTGGACACTGGAGTGCCTGCTTCGAACCAACTGGTACACGGAGTACATTGATGGTTCGCAGCAAATCATGATTGGCTACTCTGATAGCGCTAAGGATGCCGGACAGATGGCCGCTTCCTGGGCCCAGTATCGTGCCCAGGAAGAACTGGTCGTCGTCTCTGACAAATACAATATTGACCTTACCTTGTTCCACGGCCGAGGGGGCGCGCCCGGACGCGGCGGAGCCCCGGCAAGACAAGCTATACTGTCACAGCCACCTGGTTCGGTAAAAAACAGTATGCGAGTCACCGAACAAGGTGAAATGATCCGGTTCAAGTACGGATCACCACCACTCGCGCTGATCAACCTGGACCTGGTGTTAAGCGCTGCCATTGAGGCAAGCCTGCTGCCTCCTCCACAGCCAAGAGAAAACTGGCGACTCCTGATGCAGAGGCTCTCGGAGGTTGCCTGCGAAAGTTATCGCTCGACTGTCCAATCCAACAAAGACTTTATCGACTATTTTGCAGACGGTACTCCGGAACGAGAGCTCGCGCTTCTTGCACTGGGCTCAAGACCGGCGCGCAGAAGCGGCAGTGACACGGACAGATCAATTAGTGAACTGAGAGCCATTCCCTGGGTGTTTGCCTGGACCCAGAAACGTTTGATGCTACCGGCATGGCTGGGTACAGATACAGCCTTCGAACAGGAACTCACCAGCAAGGAACTCAACGTTCTAAAGGAGATGGTTGAAGAATGGCCGTTCTTCCAAACCCAGATCAACATGCTCGAGATGGTGTTATGTAAAGCCGATGCAGAAATCTCCGAACGCTATGACGAAACCCTGGTGTCCCCGAAATTAAAACTGATGGGGGATTCCTTCCGATCACGACTGGCTAAACTCATCGACAGCATTAACAGAATAAAAAACCAGGACATACTCCTCGAGGGAAACCCCGAAATCAGGCAGACACTTGACCTTAGACACCCCTACACAGATCCGCTTCACCTGCTTCAAATTGAACTGATCAAGCGTTGCCGTGAAGAATCAGGTGATATGGCGCAGGCACACAAAGCACTGCTTGTAACGATTGCCGGTATTGCTGCAAGCATGAGAAACACCGGTTAGCCATGACGATGTCGATCACTATCATAGGCGCGAGTAGCGGGCCTGGCCGGATGTTGTATGAAGCGCTGCTGGGCGATGGCATCCCCGTGACGGGCATCGCGAGAAATCCCCGGGATATTCCCACCAACAGCACAGCGCAATTTGTACAGCTTGACGCTAATGACACTGCAGCTCTAGCCAGACTGGTGAACAAAAATACGCTACTTGTACATTGTTCCCGCCCAGAGATACTGACAACCCTGATTGCACGTAAGCCCGACATGAGTCGACTGATAGCCCTGGGCTCAACTCGCATCTATACGCGATTTCCAGATGACAAATGTGCCCGCCTGGCTGCTATGTCTCACGCTATCTGGATGAGTGAAATCCCGGCCACCCTGCTTCACCCGACAATGATTTATGGCGCACCGGGACTAAACAATATTGAGCGCGTCGTCCAAATGGCACGAGTGTCCCCGATCATTCCACTACCCGACAATGGGGAATCGCTGATCCAGCCCGTCCTTGCCAGTGATGTCGTCAAGGCAATACGGGCTTGCATAGACAACCATTCGAGCATCGGAAAGACCATGACGGTGCCCGGTAAAAGCCCTACCACTTACCGCCGTTTCGTCGAACTTTGCATTGAGTTATCAGGAGAAAAGTGCCGGGTCGTCTCAATACCAATCACCCTGTTAAGCCTGCTTGCGCCACTAACGCACTTGTTACCCGGCGTACCCGTTATTACACAAGATGAAGTTCGTCGGTTACTCGAAAACAAAGATTTCAGTACTGAAGGCCTGGATAACCTGAGCATTGAACCAGTAGCGCTTGATGTCGGCTTGAAAAGTTTGCTCTTCGAGGAAAAACCGAAGAGTGACATTTAGTCGCCGGAGACAGACGTGACTTTCCCAAAAACCCTGTCCAGTTCCGCCATCAACTCGTCAGGCAATGGCGGCGCTGTCAGTGCCGCAACATTACTGGTTAAATGATCCACGCTGCCGGTTCCGGTCAACACCAAAGAGACACCCGGCTCATATCGGCAGTATCGATAAGCAGCCTCGATCACAGACTTGACCCCAGGGTGCCCGGTTAAAAATTTCAGCGGATCGTCATTATCAACAACACCCTTTTCGATTTCGCCCGTGGAAATCAGTTGTTCAATATTTTGCATCAGCACCGCCGGATTACTGAGCGCTCTGCGTACAGCGTGCATAACCTGTGTGCCGACATCGTGCCGAAGGCAATCCGGAAAAACCTGGTCACGTGCTCCCGAATTAAGAAAGTTGAACCCTACCATCGCGACGTCAAAGCAGCCGACCGGAACTGCTCCTTGCAACATTTCATGGGTTGGATCCTGCCTGAAATTTTCAGTAATACCCAGGTACCGAGTTTTTCCGAGCTGAATCTGTTGCTGCAGTACCGGTACGTATTCCTCTACGCAATAGTCAAGGTCCTGCGGCATCACCCCATGAAAACTGAATACATCAACGTAGTCCGTATTCATTCGAGTAAGGCTCTTCTCTAATGACTCAACCAGCTTTTCAGCGGGCATGTAGTCGCCACCCTTGTCACGGAACAATGTCTTTGTACTGATCACGACCTCAGACCGCTGGCAGTGAACAATTTTACCGACCACTTCTTCAGTACCGTAGGCGCGTGCAGTGTCAAAGTAGTTGATCCCCAGATCAAGAGCGTGCTTAACCACTCCTTCTGCAGTGGAAGAATCCTTGCTTTCACGCATACCCAGCCGGCTGTATCCACCACAACCGAGACCCACAGGACTTACCATCAGGTTTGTTCGCCCAAGCCTTACATGATCCATTATTTGACCCCACCTCCAGAGGCGGAAGAGTATAAACAAAATCAATGGGTTCTTGCCCTATGACAAATGTCTATGATGTTGTGAAAGGGGGCTTGCTCAGTCATATGCAAACGGGTGCTGACCAGCTGTCAACTGGCTGAGAACTAAATCCTCTCGATACGGAACACGGGAATATCGCGCGGCGCAGCTGATTCGACATACTTTGCAAACTGTTCTGAAACATCGGCCTGTCTCTGGACTGTACCTTTCGCCTCTGCCTCCGCCAACTCAACTACCCGGACGGCGAACGATTCATCGCCTACTTCAACAGTAATCTCTGGGTTCGCTCTTAGATTAAACACCCAGACTGGATGTTTCTTCGCGCCTGCAAATGACGCAAACAACAACATCTCACCATCTTTGATGGTCAGCACCAGAGGTACCAGGAACGTCTTGCCTGATTTACTACCGACGGTATGCAGAATGATCATTGGGTAGTCCGCGAACATCGCTACCTGACCGTTATTAGCTCGAAATTCTTCGATAATTTTTTCATTAAAGTTTTTCATTTCCGTCATTGCATTTTTCTTCCCATTGTTAATATCGTTTGTGCCAATCTAAACACAATTTGGTGCGACGTCTGGCGTCTAATTTTAATACTCCAGCCGAACTGGAACACCGTAACCCTTAACCACTCCCCTCACCTCCCCTCCACAATTCCGAAGCGCCATAAATTACAATCACAAGGAGCGCTGGCTCGTTCAATACAATTGATTTAGTATCCAGCGGTAAATTCATGCTTAGGTGAGTACCGGCACCGACTGCAGTTTTAATCGTGCAATACCCTGAATTTACATGACCGAAACTCAATACGGAGCTTAATCCAAGACCTGACAAATCGTGGCTATGACCCTCCTGGTTACATTCCATTACAAAAGTCCACAACTCCATTAATCGCTGATTACCTGTCGACTATAAATTGGGAACCTATAAATCAAGGCAGGAACCAGGCGATGAACCAGGCGATGAATTTACAAGAAAAAGGTGATGAGACAAACGAGAGTACAGACGTAAAACCAGTCTTATTGTTTGTCGATGATGATGATCGAGCTATTAGCCTGATGAAACGGGAATTTGAAGAA
>DTZW01000006.1 GCA_012961165.1 Gammaproteobacteria bacterium
CCCAGGATGCCTTTAGCTGCATTCTTTTGTTTTTTTACGATAGTGATTTGGCCTTCATAGATAAAGGTTTCAATATCATCGCCAGGCTCAATATGGGCTTGCTGGCATAGGTCGATGGGGATGGTAATTTGTCTTTTGGTGCTGACTTTTGGCATGGTGGGATTCTTTACATTTATTAGTTGGTAAAGATAGTAGTTGATCTTTACTGTGGGGTCAATAGTAAAGAGCTGCCTGTCCTGTGCGAAATGCTAATTTTCCATTAGCTTAGCTGTTTTTTAGGAGGGTCGGGTCAGAGGGTAGCTCAAGGGTATCGAAAAAAGTCAATATCGAAGAAGTGCACCCCTGACTCAGAACATAACCAATCGGTCACCTTCTTCAGTTGCAGGTCTATGGAGCATTGGCTGCATCAGAATGTGTCAGCAGAAAAAGGGGGCCTTTCATAGTAGGTAATTATTCTGAAAATGATAAGCATTGGTGCATTGGGAGAGAATCCTGGGGTCTGAAGCGACGCAAGATGCAACGAAACAGCAGCCAAAACGCGCTACCAATCTCGTCCCTAGCTCGGCGTTGTCCTCGGCGGAGGAAAACAACTTTCACGGAAAGCTGATGACGGATTCGATCCCCTTTTTCGCGGAGCGAAAAGCCATGAAATTGGTGGCCGGAGGTGGAATCGAACCACCGACACGGGGATTTTCAGACTGATTAGCCTACCTTGGATAATTGATAAGAATCACGAATATTGCATGTTAGAAGAGATCGTGTGAATGATGGGCAGCCAATTTGTCGAGGTTTACACCCATCTCTATCGCTTGAATTTTATGGGTGTCCCGCAATTTGGGCGATAAAAAACATCCTTCCACCTTAACCAAGTAGTTACCTTGAATCTGGTACTCTATAACATCGTCCACCCCCTAAGGTTGAATGTCATTGTCTATGTTGTGGCTACTGAATCTCGAGAAAATGTTAAATACCCCAGTAAGCGGCACAGCACTATTCCGATTGATCACTTAACTTTTGAGAACATCCACTGGATCGATTCTATGAACCCTGGTCACTTATGAGTATCGGCGTGTTACTGGTTGAAGATAATCATTCACTGGCCAATACGTTGGTGGACTATCTTGAGCTGGAAGACATTGCCTGTGATCACGCGGCAACGGGACCACAGGGTTTACAACTGGCTATGCAAAATGACTACGATACAATCCTTTTGGATATCAACCTTCCTCACATGAGTGGCCTGCAGGTCTGTGAATCATTAAGAAAAGCCGGTGTAGACGTTCCGGTTTTGATGCTCACAGCACGGGACACCCTTGACGATAAGCTCGCCGGTTTTTCTTCTGGCACTGACGATTACCTGATCAAGCCCTTTGAAATGAGCGAGCTTATTGCTCGAATCAGGGCATTAGCAAACCGCCGTAGCGCGCAAGCCAGGGTCTTGACCGTAGGATCACTCACAATGGATTTGTCGACGAAAAACGCTATGCGAGAGAACCAACAGCTCGAACTGACGCCGACCGGTTGGAGGTTGTTAGAACTGCTTATGCGCGCGTCTCCCGATGTTGTTAGTCGGCGACGGATTGAAAGTGCTTTGTGGCCTGACGATGACATCCCCGACTCAGATGTACTAAAAGTTCATTTGTATCGACTTCGCCAGCAAGTTGACAAACCATTTCGAACCCAATTGATAAAAACGGTCGCTAACCATGGTATTTCGATCCGAGACAAAGAGGAATAAAACTAAAGGCTCCACACTGCCTTCTCTTCGTTGGTTTTTACTGATGTGGTTACTGGGTGGCGCGGTACTCATGGTAATTTCTTACACGGTGCTTTTGGAATACTACCTCGACCTGGGTGTAGACATACGCACCGACTCCATACTGCTACGAAATGCCAAACAATACGACTCGGCAGCTATGTTAGATGAATCGGAGCCCTTACCTCGAGGATACCATTTGCAGAGTTATTTGGGATTTGACGCCCTCCCCTCACAAATTCGTGAAATCTTTCCAGAGAATAATCACCATCATCGTAAAGTGTTACGCCATGCCAATCGCGACTATGGAGATGATGAAAATGATGCCAATATCATCGACACCGACAATCTTTGTGGCGCAGTCAATTGCGAGTTCATCTTCTTCTACCCCTATCAACTCGATAAAGGCGGTTGGTTGTTTTTAGTGCAGGGGCTAATGGGTACTGAGCAGGTCTATGAAGATCTAAAATTCACCGAGCAAGTCGCTTTTGCTATAGGTATCGCTTTCTCCGGCCTATTTCTTTTATTGTCTATTCTGGTTATTAATCGAGTCGGCGGCCCGCTGGGTAAATTGGAAAACTGGGTAGAGGGCTTAGAGGAAAACCGAGAGCCACAGGAAACACCTAAGCTGAATTTCCGAGAGTACGACGCCTTGGCACAAAGATTAAGCCAGGCATTTGAGCGTATCCGGGAAGATGCAGAAAAGGAAAAACAATTCCTTCGCCATGCCAGTCATGAGTTACGGACCCCCATCGCCATATTGTCAGCGAATCTGGAACTCATTGAAAAATTGACCGAGCGGCCAGAACGAGGCGATTCCGAGATTGCTTCTTTTACCAGGCAGCGCAATGCGCTTCGGGATATCCAACAAATGACCGAAACTCTTCTGTGGCTAAATCGGCAAACAGACAGCCCGCTTGTTATGGATACGGTTGATCTCGATGAGGTCCTCGAATCAATCATTACTGAAAATAATTATCTCCTGGCAAAGCGATCCGTTGAACTGACCATCAACAGTCAACATCCAAAAATCAGCGTGCCCACTGTTGCGTTGAGAATCGTGATATCCAATCTTGTTCGCAACGCCATGCAATACACGGTTGATGGCCACATCACAATCTCATTGACCGACAAGGATATCGTAGTCGAAAACGCCAATCGTGTTGCCGACGACCACGAACCTGCCGCATCAAACGGCAGCTATGGATTTGGTCTGGGGCTTGATCTGGCTGATCGAATTTGCCGTCGCCTGGGATGGTTTCTCGAAATCAAAACATTTAGCCACGGGTACCATGTGCGGGTCTCGCTAGAAAATATCAAATAGTCACCTAACGTTTACCTTTCATTTTGTAGGCTGCGATCGCTCCCTTCGAGGAGTGTTCAGCTGGCCTCTATCCGTTTCACATAGCTGTGCGCCGATGACAATATCCAGTCTCCGTGGAACCTGATTTTATGAATGGACCTAAACGAAAAATCCTGCTTGTTTCTATCCTTGGGATTCTGGTGTGCACCGTGATCGTGCTGACCGGACCACAACCCCTTGAAGCAGAAACCGCCAATAAGAAACCGAGCGTGGCTATCAGCCCGATCAAAAGAGCATCCGTAGCAAGGGAATATACAGCCTACGGTATATTGAGGCCGAGACAGATCTTGTCACTGGCTAGCCAGGTTGATGGCGAAGTTAAATGGGTTAACCAGAAGCTGTCGGCCGGCCACCAGGTTGAAAAGGGTGAAGATCTGTTCCATATAGACTCTCGTGATTTCGTTTTCGCCGTTGACCGCGAAAGGGCAAGTTACGCCCTGGCGTTATACGATGTAGAACTGGAGCAAGGCCGTTCAGACGTTGCCCAATTGGAGTGGGATGCATTAAAAAAAAAGGAAAACAGCGAACAACTTAGTTCCGGTCGACTGCGACTTCGGGAACCGCAACAGGGGCAAGCACAAGCTCAACTGGACATAGCAGAAGCAGAACTTGAAATGGCCAAGCTGACCTTGTCCCGAACCCAAGTCAAGTCTCCCTGGCCGGCTTCGGTGATAGAGGCTAACGCAGTGGTAGGCCAGATATTGAAAAAGGGAGTGAGTATCGCAACCCTTTTTCCAGTTGATTTTGCTTGGGTTGAGGTACAAGTCCCGCCGCAGTTATTATTGCAATTTAACGCGGGAATTCAGTCGATTGAGTTGCGCCCGTCCTATAACCTCAATGCAATGCCAATACAGGGCAAACTGGATGGCATTGTACCCAATCTTAGTGAACAGAACCGTTTAGCAACAGTACGAGTGCGTGTCGAGCGACCGCTTACCCAACCCGGGTGGGTATTTGGTATGCACCTGCAGGCACGCCTTATTGCGATCGAAAAGCGCGAACTCAGTTATATCCCTCACGAGATGGTCATTGCGGGCAATTTAGTTTGGGTTTATCGAAATGGACATGCTATTCGCCATCAGGTTGTCCCCATTGGGCGCTCTAACGAATTCATACAGGTCGAAAACAATTTCCAAGCCGAGGACCGACTGATTATAAAAAGGCCGATCGGCTTGTTCGCGAATTCTGAAGTGGAAGCGAGCGAGGTTTAGTAATGGACAATCAGCGCTCTAACATTTCTCTTTGGTTTTTACACAATCCGACAGCTGCAAACCTTCTCATGTGGGTTTTCGTGATCGGCGGATTAATAGCCATTTTTACCATGCGACAAGAAGTGTTTCCTAACATGGTGTTAGACACCATCGTAATTCAGGCGGAGTATCGCGGTGCGACGGCCTCAGAGGTGGAAGAGCAAGTGGTTCGCCCAATGGAGCAAAGCATCGACACACTGCGAGATATTCGTACCGTAGTGAGCGAGGTGTATTCAGGTGGCGCCGAAATCTACGTCATGCTGGATGACGGCGCCGACGTGCAAAGAGCGCGGCAAGAAATCCGTAACTCACTCGAGGGACTCAACACATTACCTGCAGACCTGGACCCGCCAAAAATTACTCAACTTCGCGATACCGGTGCTGCGTTGGATATTGGCTTTTATGGCTTTGCTTCTCAGGCAGATCTTCACGCCTTCGCCAATAAGGCTCGCGAACGACTACTGCAATTACCTCTTGTAGGACAGGTGGAAGTGTCTGGCGCAGGGGAGCCAGAGATCTCGATCTGGGTAACGCCTGAGCGTACACGGTTATTAGGCTTGTCTCTTACCGGAATCGCCAACCGGATTCGCGCGTCCTCCTTTGAATTGTCCGGCGGTGAAATCCGCAGTGCGACAGGTAATTTTGGTTTATCCACAGGCAATGAACGTCGCTATAGTGATGATTATGCAGGCATTGCACTAGCCGAGTCGGCGTCGGGCGAACCCCTTACCCTGTCTCAGGTTGCCCGTATCGAAGAGGGATTTCGACCGCAGGGCACTAAGTACTTTATAGATGGCACGATGGGAGTATTGATGTCTGTGTACTCGATAGGCTCGGTTTCTCCCACTCAAGTCTCCGAAAGCGTACGATCATTGTTGGACGATATCAGCGCTGAAATGGCACCCAACGGCGGAACTGTTATTTTAGATGATGATGCAAAAAGCTATGCTGATCGAGTCGGAGTGCTGGCAGAGAGTGCGATTATTGGGCTCATACTCGTATTGCTGCTTTTGTTTTTTGTCTTAGAGGCACGTATTGCGTTGTGGGTAGCGGCTGGACTTCCTCTTGCGCTCCTTGGTGGCGTAGCTTTATTCGCGCTGACACCCTATACCATCAACTTTGTTTCGATCTTTGCCTTTGTCATTGTGATCGGCGTTGTGGTCGATGACGCCGTGGTCATTGGAGAATCGATATATGCAGGCATTCAACAAGGAAAAACACCCCTGTTAGCCGCCACTGAAACCCTCGATCGTTTTAGTGGAGCCATAACACTGGCTATTGCTACCAACATCATTGCGTTTATGCCGGTATTCTTTATGCCCGGTCAAGTTGGCCTCTTCCTACTGGCGATTCCAGTTGTAACCACTTGCGTATTCGCCGTATCCCTAATCGAAGCACTATGGATACTCCCCAGTCACCTGGCATACGCCAAACCCATACAAAGCCATCGAAGTGCCAAGGCTATGCAACGCCGATTTGAGGTGGCTCGAGATCACTACTTTGTGCCATGGATGAGACAGTGCTTGCACAATCGCGGACTGGTTATCGCGAGCGGAGTAAGCATTGCCATGATGATTTTTTGCTACGCAATCAGTGGTCGCGTCGCGATTGCATTACAACCCGTATTTGAAAGCCACGAAGTATCCATGGATTTTTCTCTCGCCCCCGGCGCGTCGGAGCGACAGGTTTTTGAGATGGCGCAGCGTATTGAAGCACAGGGTTATCGTGTTATTTCTCGTATTGGAAACCGGGATGAAGTAACGAGTGCTCACATTGCATTGGCAACACCTTCCAGCCATCAAGGCTCAATCACCTTCACATTAATTGACCCGGAGCAGCGCGGATTTACAACCGAGCAATTCGCTCAGCAATGGAGTCGAGAAATCGGGCAGCCTGCGCAACTGACTCAACTCTCCGTTGATTATTTGGCAGGTCCTGGAGGCGGGCGTGAACTCACCATAGAACTGGCGCACGCCGATGAATCGGTGAGTCGAGAAGCTGCCGAACGGCTTGTTCGTCGTCTTCACCAAATCACAGGCGTTGAACAAATTTCATATAGCGGCAATGCATTTAGACCAGAAATTAACATTCAACTCAATGCTGCCGGTCGCGCTTTGGGTTTTGATGAATCAGTCATTTCCAGCCAGATCCGAGCCCAGCTGGATGGGCTGGAAGCCACAAGGTTTACGCGAGGCGTGGATGAAGTTCGCGTGATGGTACGAGGTGACGCTCTGGCATCCGGGTCAATGCCCGACCTGAACCAGTTGGTACTGATCTCATCAAATGGAAGCCAAGCCGCATTGGGCGACATTGCCCACATTCATTGGGATCGTGGTCCAGTACAACTGAGACGAATAAACGGCCAGAGAATTGAACGGATAGAAGCCTCCATCGATCAGAAAAAAATATCAAAATCCCTGGTGGAGGATTTTTTGAGTGACAACATTTTGCCCGAGCTCGAAACCCAATTCCCCGGACTTACCACCTGGGACGAAGCAATAGATACCGATGAAGACGGAGAAACAGCGACGAGTTTGCTGATTGCAACATTTGCAGTTCTGGCGGCGATATTTGTGCTTATTGCCGCCTTCGCAAGAAGCAGCCGTTACGGCGCGATCATCATGCTCTCCATTCCCCTGAGCGCCGCAGGTGCATTTCTGGGTCATTACGTACTAGGTGAAGCTTTCAGTGCAGGCAGTTTCCTTGGTGTACTCGCCCTAGCTGGACTTGTCATCAATGCGGCACTGTTACTGCACCTGCGATATAACGAAGGTCTGCAAGCCAATGAGACACCCATTGAAGCCATGGCAACAGCTGTTAGCGACCGGTTTCGTCCGATCGTGTTATCCAGCGTCACAACCCTGCTGGGTTTAGCGCCACTGATAATCAGTGGTTCAATTCAAGCTGCACCTTTGCGACCGGTTGCGATATCAATGGGATTTGGGATGTTGTTTTCTATTCCTGTCGTGCTTGTCCTTCTCCCATGTATTATTGTCGCATTAGAACCTCGTACTGTGAGGGATAACTAGGTACTCAGATGTCGGTCCAAATGGCCCCTCCTGCATAATTTTTCATACTCAATGCGAGCTAATATGAACGGATGGAAAGTACTACGTAACAACCTGAAGCTTCGTCCCTGGTGGATGAATGGTCTGTTGTTTTTTTGCACCTATATGACCTTTGTCTATGTACCCTGGGATTTTTTTGTTAAACCAGTGGCAGAAGACGCGGAAGTCTGGTTCGGAATTTTGTTGAGGGGTTGGGCAGCTAAAGCAACGGAACCCTTACACTGGTTGATTTATTGCGCTGGGATGGTGGGCTTCTTGAAAATGCGCCCCTGGATGTTTCCCTGGGCCAGCCTTTATGTCGTGCAAGTTGCCATTAGTGTGTTTGTCTGGGCACTTCTCGATGAACGTGGTCGCGGATTAATCGGTGCCACCATTAGTGCTATACCGTTTATCGTTCTCGCTATTGCGCTGTGGCGAGCTAAGGCGAAATTTAGCAATCCCACCAATAACAAAGACTAAGTAATACAGAGACCTCAAGAAATCAGCCCCTGCGCTCAAACAACTTCCTGACTCCATTCACGAATAATTAGAGCCAGTGTAAAAATGACATTTGGCCTGCCTAGGTTGGGGTTATTTGTACTGGTGCTGATCTGCTGCTTACAAGTGATCGGGCTGATCACGGAGCAAAACTTTCGATACCACCGATACTGGAATATTTCTGGTCAGATTCAATAATTCTAAGTCCTGAACAATCTTCGATAGAAAATACCGTGGTATCCATGGTATTTGAATCGTTTAACTATGCCGAGATTCCGTACGATGCTTCAATTTTTCGCTGGTACAGGTTACGTGGCCTTCACGGTGGACCATGGGATAATTACGACTTTTAGACGCACTTACCATTAACCGTCAGCAGACCAGGGAGAATAGGAATATCCCTGCTAAAATTCCTGTTCTCCGGCGGTACTGTTCTTTATTTTGAACTTGATAGGCTTGGGCCTCGGCCCAATTTTGACCGGTTATGTTGCCGACCTTTTGACGCCGCAGTTCGGTATTGATGGTATTCGTTATGCCCTGACGCTTACTATACTGGTCAACATCTGGTGTGCCTTTCACTATTATATGTGCACGCGAACGTTGAAACAGAGCCTGGCTGATGCACCTGCATAGCTTTGTCTGATAGGAAACGTGTCATCGATCGATGAGGTTTGGTGGTCGATGAGAGCGAAGCTGCGATTATGCAGCAGGACACAAGTCCTGCGAAAATGTTGTGTTGGCCACGATCGGCTAATTCTAAAGGGCTAATTAACCGGCAATTGGTGCCCATGAGGGATTTTCGGAAACCGCGGGTCAGGCTTCCAAGGTATTTCATCCGCCGGGTTTGTTTGATCACTCATCGAAACTTTTCTGACATCTGCACAGGCTAATGGAAACTGTCTCGACCTGGTGGCACGAAACGGTCAGT
>DTZW01000007.1:0-5236 GCA_012961165.1 Gammaproteobacteria bacterium
ACTCGCCACTGACTGGCCGACGGCGGTCCCAATGTCTGGAAAGCTGAGAGGTTCTGAGCTGAAACGGAGAATGTGTCAATTGGCGGTATCACTTCAGGGGGCCAATGGGGCACGTTTTGTTTCCGAGAAAGCCATCGACGGTGGAAAGTGGCAACGTTCCTACTTCAATTCTTTTAGCGGCACGATTGGCGGTGGAACATCTGAAATTCAACACAATATCGTTGGCGAGCGGGTGCTTGGCCTGCCGAAAAGTTAGGGGGTTGATGGATGAGTAACCAGATAATGTTTAGCGATGAGCAGGCAATGCTGCTTGATACTGCGGCAGAGTTTTGTCGCAAACATTCCCCTATAGAAACTGTGCGGGCCCGGTTAGATGCGGACCAGATTGATGCCGCAACCTGGCAGGAGATAACAGAACTGGGTTGGTTGGGTATCAATGTTCCGGAAGAATTCGGTGGTTTGGGCCTGGGGTTATCGTGCGTGGTTCCCGTTGCCGAGAGTATGGGCAGATACCTGATGGGTAGTCCTTATAGCGGTGCAATTATCGCCAGTGAATGTTTGGCTACTTCGGGAAGTCGCGAGCAAAAAGAAGAATGGTTGCCGAAAATTGTTTCCGGTGCCATAGGATCTATGGCGCTTACAGAAACTAACGGTAATTGGATTCTGGACGAGATAGAAGCGCAGGCTGTTGTGCGGGCGGATATGCTTGAGCTATCCGGGACCAAGTGCTTTGTTACAGATGCAGACGCTGCGAAATTTTGTATTGTGTCAGTTAACGTTGAAGCGAAGGCGAGGCTGGCGCTGGTTAAGCGGGAACAGATACCAGATGGCAATCTGCACAGGGAAATTGTGATCGACGAGACTCGTCGAAGTTATCAGCTCGATCTGGATGGAATAACCGTGCCGGTTGATCAATTGTTGGAAGGAAGTGATTTTCAGGCCATAGAGTTTGCGTCACTTCTGCTTCTTTCAGCGGAGATCACAGGTGGCTTGGTGGGCTCGATCCATACCATCGTCGAATACCTGAATACCCGGAGGGCGTTCGACAAAGTTATTGGTAGTTACCAGGCGCTTAAGCATCCAACTGTAAAGATATTGCTTGACCTGGAAGCCATGCGGTCGCATCTCTATCATGCAGCGACCAGGTTGGCAGAAGGCAAGACTGACGAGGCCGAAGTGGCGCTTCGAATGGCGAAGGCGCATGGATCGGCAGCATTTGCTTTTGCTGGTGACAGGGGGGTCCAGTTCCATGGTGGGTTCGGGTTTACTTACGAATGTGATGCCCAGTTGTACCTGCGTCGAGCTTTATGGTGCCAGTATCAGTTTGGTGATGAGGCTTATCATCGGCATTTGCTGGAACCGATGCTGCTGGATCAAGCAGGTTAGGAAATTGAGGGATCCGTCATGAGAATTCTAACGTCAATATCGGGCCACAACCTGAATGATATCGGTGGTGTGTGCCATAACCTTGAAACTCTTGGGTTTACGGATCTTTCTGCGCAGGAGAACAAGCAGGATGCTTTTCTCCCGCTGGCAATTGCAGCAACAAACTCTAAGGCTATGCATTTAAGAACCAGCGTTTCCATCGCTTTCGCCCGATCACCCATGTCCAGCGCGATGCTGTCATGGGATATTCAGGCAGCATCGAAGGGTCGGTTTACCCTTGGTCTCGGCAGCCAGGTTAAAGGTCACAATGTCAGGCGGTTCAGTGTGCCGTGGAGTCCGCCGGCCCCAAGAATGAGGGAGTATGTTCAGTCTGTCAGGGCGATCTGGGATTGCTGGGAAAACGGCACCAGGCTCGATTACCAGGGTGAACATTACCAGTTTTCACTCATGACGCCGAACTTCACACCGGAACCGCTGGGGACGCCGGTGCCAAAAATTCAGATCGCGGCCGTTGGCCCGGCGATGATGAAGGTCGCAGCTGAAGAATGTGATGGGGTCATGCTTCACGGTTTTTGTACCCGTAAATACCTGCAGGAAAGGATCCTGCCCAGACTCGAAAAGGGGCTTGAGGGTGCTGGAAGAAGCCGGGACCAGTTTGAAATATCAGGCGGCGGATTTGTAGCGACGGGACCCGATGATGAAGCCGTACAGAAACTGTTTGAGTGGGTGCGAATGCGCATTGGATTCTATGGCTCAACACCAAGTTACTGGCCGGTGTTTGAGGTGCATGGTCTTCAGGATCTTGGTTTAAAACTGAATGAAATGTCCAAGAAAGGGCAGTGGGACGAGATGACAAAAGAAATCTCTGATGATGTTGTACATCTTTTTGCCGCAGTCGGTCGTCATGATGAACTGGTTGGTGCTCTCACAGACAGGTTTGGTGGTATGACTGATATCGTTGGCCTGCCGGAGGATACACCGCCGGACGTGATCCAGGAGGTGCTGGCGATTTGAGTTCTCTAAGTTTGAACTCTCTAAGTTTGAAGAACGTCTAGCAATCCCGTATCGTCACCATCCTCTTGGTTTTGACTTAGGAAACGCTTAAAACACATGGAAGAACAGTACCGTTCCATTTTGGAAATGATTGGCGAGGACCCGAGCCGCAGTGGCTTGCTGGACACGCCTGCCCGAGCCGCAAAGGCAATGAATTTTCTGACCCGGGGCTACGGTGAAACCCTTGAGCAGGTCGTGAACAACGCGCTGTTCGACTCAGAGACGAGCGAAATGATCCTGGTTCAGGATATTGAGCTCTACTCAATGTGTGAACATCATATACTTCCCTTTATCGGGAAGTGCCATGTGGCTTATGTGCCAACCGGAAAAGTTCTGGGGCTATCCAAGGTGGCCAGAATTGTAGACATGTACGCTCGCAGACTGCAGATTCAGGAAAACCTCACCAAACAGATTGCCGAAGCCATCCAGGAGGTCACAGAAGCCTCAGGGGTTGGGGTTATCATCGAAGCCCAGCATATGTGCATGATGATGCGCGGTGTTGAAAAACAGAACTCCAAGATGAAAACTTCAGTCATGTTGGGAAGTTTCAGGGATAACCAGATCACACGATCGGAATTCCTTTCCCTTATTTCCGGCTAGGGAAACCCTGATTAAGAGGGCTTTTTCGTGACGACAATGCGAACAAGCAAGGACGAAAACCACGAATACGGTATTAATTCCTGGTTTTTGGCGTCTGGGATCAACGCAGGTATCGCGGGAAAAGACCCCTGTCAGAAATCTCCCGCTGTAAACATCCTTAAAACCCACGCTCGAACTTGTATATAATGCCGCTCCAACTCAGGAGTTAGTCATGCCAGGCAGCAGTATTGGTGAAATGTTCAAGGTGACGACCTTTGGCGAAAGTCATGGTCCCGCACTTGGCTGCGTGGTAGATGGGTGCCCACCTGGACTGGTTATTAGCGAATCTGACATACAGGTTGACCTTGACCGCAGAAAACCCGGTACCAGTAAGTTTACTACCCAGCGAAAGGAAGGCGATAAAGTTCGAATCCTCTCGGGGGTGTTTGAAGGAGTCACAACAGGTACATCAATTGGGCTCGTTATTGAGAACGAGGACCAGCGCTCCAGGGACTACTCCGAGATCAAAGACAAATTTCGACCGGCTCACGCGGATTTTTCGTACCAGCAGAAGTACGGTTTTAGAGACTATCGTGGTGGCGGCAGGGCGTCCGCCAGAGAGACTGCGATGCGAGTCGCGGCCGGTGCGATCGCTAAAAAATATCTGCAGGAGAGCCACGGCATTGTTGTCCGTGGTTACCTGGCTCAAATGGGTGACATCACCACCGAGACAATTGACTGGGATGAAGTGGGTAACAATCCGTTTTTCTGCCCCGATGTCAGTAAAGTTACTGAGATGGAGGCGTTGATAGAACAGTTGCGGCGTGACGGTGACAGTATTGGTGCAAAAATAACAGTCGTAGCTTCTGGAATGATCCCCGGTCTGGGCGAGCCGGTGTTTGATAAGCTGGATGCCGAGATAGCCGGTTCGTTGATGAGTATCAATGCCGTTAAAGGAGTGGAGATTGGTCGGGGTTTTTCGGTGGTCACGGAACGTGGTACCGA
This sequence comes from Gammaproteobacteria bacterium, assembly GCA_012961165.1. Classification (GTDB taxonomy): domain Bacteria; phylum Pseudomonadota; class Gammaproteobacteria; order Pseudomonadales; family Azotimanducaceae; genus UBA9659. The sequence continues at coordinate 4,024 of DTZW01000007.1, forward strand.
ACACCGCGATGAGATGACCAGTAATGGTTTTCTATCTAATCGTGCGGGCGGGATTCTGGGTGGAATCTCAACCGGGCAGGATATTGTCGCGAGCATTGCGCTAAAACCCACCTCCAGTATTACCACGGCATCAAGAACGGTTGATAAAGAAGGCCATGAAACCGAGATTGTCACTAAAGGCAGGCACGATCCGTGTGTGGGTGTTCGAGCGACGCCGATAGCAGAGGCTATGCTCGCGATAGTACTGATGGATCATCTGCTTCGGCATCGCGGCCAGAATGCGGATGTGCAGGTTCCCTCTCCATTTAAGTAAAAGCCATTTAAGTGACCGCTATTTGAGTGACAGGCACTCGAATAGTAGCGGTTAGCGCTGGTAATTCGAGTCTCCTCGTAGAAAGTCAATAAAGGCTTCGCCTGCGTTCGACAAGGTCCGGTTTACGTGATGGATTACGCCAAGTGTGCGGGCAAGATCAATCTCGATATTAATATCAAGCACCACAACATCATCACCCACCATCGTCTTTGGTAATACACTCCAACCGAGCCCGACGCCGATTAACATCTTGATGGTTTCCAGATAATTGGTGGACATGCTCACTTCCAGGCGCAGATCATGGTCCTTAAACATCCCTTTGACGATTCTGCCCGTAAACGTGGTCATGTCCGGCAGGATGGCTGCATATTCTGCGAGCTCATTAATCGTGACATTTTTTCTTGTGGCGAGTTCATGTGCCCGTGAACAGACGAACACCAGTTCATCCCGCCAGATGGGCTCAGCGATCAACCGCTCATGGGGTGTGGGGGCGAGGGTGATAATGGCCATTTCCAGTTCGCCGTGAATGATACGTTCATGGGCAACTTCTGAATCCATAAAATGCAGGTCGAGGTTGACCTCCGGGTATTTTGCAATGTACCTGCTCAGGACGCGGGGCAGGCGCCAGAGACCTACGTGGTGGCTGGTCGCCAGTGAAAGCTGTCCGCCAACTTCTCCGTTGAGGTTGCGAATGGCTCGTTCCGTATCTTCCACCTGCTGCAGGATGAGATTCGCGCGGTATACCAGTGAATTACCGGCTTCGGTCAGGCGCACTGTCCGCCCGATACGATCGAACAGCCGGGCATCAAGCTGTTGCTCAAGTTGGGCCACTCTTTTACTGATAGCAGGCTGGGTCAGGTGCATGCGGTCGGCCGCATGGCTGAAGGAACCGGTCTCGGC
>DTZW01000007.1:5391-8807 GCA_012961165.1 Gammaproteobacteria bacterium
ATTGGTGTTGGGCCTCACATTACGTATTTTTATAGGTTTGATGATAGATATGAATTTGTTTTATATCAAATGAGGTTCTAGACTGCGCGCCATTAACAATACAGGAAAAAAAGATGAGCGAATTTGACGTAGCGATAGTGGGCGCCACCGGAGCTGTTGGCGAAGTGATGCTGGAGATCCTTGAGGCACGGGATTTCCCTGTTCGAGAGCTGTATTTATTGGCAAGTGAGAGGTCTGAGGGCAAGAAACTCCAGTTCCGGGGTAAGTCCGTGACCGTGCAGAATCTGGAGACATTTGATTTCAGCCAGGTACAGATTGGATTGTTCTCGGCTGGCGGGTCCATTTCAGCAGAGTTTGCGCCTAAGGCGGCGGCGGCGGGGTGTATCGTCATCGACAATACTTCTCAGTTTCGCCGCGATGAAGATATCCCTTTGGTTGTTCCTGAAGTTAACCCTCATATGATCACTGAATATGGGGATCGCAGGATCATCGCGAACCCCAATTGTTCGACCATCCAGATGCTGGTTGCGCTTAAACCCATCTACGATGCGGTGGGGATTAACAGAATCAATGTTGCGACTTACCAGGCGGTTTCCGGGGCAGGGAAGCGTGGAGTAGAAGCCCTGGCAACCGAGACAGCCAAGCTGCTGAATGCACAACCCATTGAACAGGATGTGTTTGCACAACAGATCGCCTTCAACGCTATTCCCTTGATCGGCGACATCCAGGAGAACGGTTACTCGATGGAAGAGATGAAAATGGTGTGGGAAACCAGGAAAATCTTTGAAGATGAGTCAATTGAGGTTAATCCAACCTGCGTCCGTATTCCGGTATTCTTTGGCCATAGCGAAGCTGTGCATATAGAGACGAAAGAAGCGATATCTGCGGCGCAGGCAACGGAATTATTGGCATCAGCATCAGGGGTTGAGGTAATTGATGAGCGGGTAGATCCTGATTTCCCGACCCCTGTCCGGGATGCCGCCGGAACTGACCCCGTTTTTGTGGGGCGGATCAGGAAGGACATCTCGACAGAAAGGGGTTTAAACCTGTGGGTAGTATCCGATAATGTGCGCAAAGGGGCGGCGCTAAACAGTATACAAATTGCCGAAGTTTTGGTAAAACATCTTCAATAAGCGATACTTAACGCAACTATCAGAGATCGTTTCGAGGTTTTACCATCAGGTTAATGATAACCGACGGTTTTTCTGTCTGGCGAGATTACCGGTCGGAATCGACGAAAAATCTCTATAAAGATGTCGGAGTAAAGAGAGGAATGATAATGATACAAAGACTCCGGTTGCTGTTGGTGACACTCTTTGCTCTTTACTGTGGTTCTGCCTTTGCGCTAGGCCTTGGTGAGATCGAACTTAAATCTGCATTAAATCAGCGTTTCGAAGCCGAAATTATCCTCTCAAACGTTGGTGATCTTGAGCAACGCGAAATTATTCCTAACCTTGCCACCCAGCAGGATTTCGACCGGGTAGGGGTCAACCGCGATTACCACCTGACCGATCTTCGTTTCAACGCCAGGGTACGTGAAGACGGCGCTCACATTGTTCACATCACCAGCAGCAAAGCCATTATCGAGCCTTTTCTGAATTTTATCGTGGAAGTGATATGGCCTACCGGCCGTATTCTGAGGGAGTACATTGTACTTCTCGACCCTCCTGTATTTAGCAGCGAGGGAATTGAAAAGATTGTGCCAGGCATGTCCAGCGGGAGCACTTCATCTGCACGGCCCGGAAGTCGTTCAAACAATAGACGCGAAATTCCCCCCGCACCGTCGGTCAGCAATGGGCGAACAGAAGGGGTTGTTACCCAGGATGAAGAGTATGGTCTGACCGGACCAGGTGACACGCTATGGTCGATAGCGATAAAGGTAAGACCAAACGACAGGATTTCTGTCCAGCAAACCATGTTGGCTTTGCAGCGCGCTAACCCTGAAGCGTTTATCAACAATAATATCAACCTGTTGAAAGCAGGCCACGTGCTCCGAATTCCGGACGAAAGTGAGATTTATGCAGAAACTTCGGCAGAAGCAGTTGCAGAAGTTCGCGTTCAGAATCAGGAATTTGAAGACTATAGATCCGGTGGTGTTACCCAGCTTGACGCAAGACGGACTGCCAGCAGAAGCTCTGCTGGCTCGGATGACAGCGATAATGGTGAACTGAAGCTTCTTGCAGCTGATCAGTCTGGTGCTCGGTCTGGCAGGGACGACGCGAGGGCGGATGAACTGGAAAATTCACTCGCAGTAGCAAGAGAAGACCTGGACCGGTCTCGACGAGCTAACAGCGAATTAAATGTCCGTCTTGCTGACATTGCTGATCAGGTAGAAACGCTCAATGAGCTGGTGAAACTGAAGGATGATCAACTTGCTGCCTTGAGAGCAGAATTACAACGTCAGGTAGCCGATACGATCAGTCAGCCAGCTGTACCTGTTGTCGTCCAACAAAAGGCCACCGGCTCGCTGCTTAGTAACCCTCTGGTGCTGGGTGGGGTTGGAGTGCTCCTTATCGGTCTGGTTGCCGGAGCGCTCATGATGTTCCGGAAGCGCAGACAGGATTTCCAGCTGGACGACGATGAATTCACAGAGATAATGATCGAAGAGGACAAGCCCCAGTTATCGTTGAGTGACGATGCAGATGAGGGTTCTGAAGAAGATAGTGAATATAACGATGAGGACGTTACGCCGCAAACAAGCGACGTCATCGGTGAGGCAGAAATTTACATTGCTTACGGCAGATTCCCACAGGCGATAAGCTTCCTTCAGAATGCTATCGAGAACGAACCGCAACGGACAGATATCCAGCTTAGGCTGCTTGAAGTTTACGTTCAGACTGAAGATGCAACTGCCTTCAACCTTCAGTACGAACAATTGAAACTGCTGCGTGACGATGGGGCAACCCGCGAAGGTGCGGAACTTCAGGCAGAGATACCGGGTGCTGCTGAAACTTCAGCTGCAGCCATGGACGCCACAATCGTTTCATCCGAACCGATCGCGGCAATAGAAGATCTAGGTATCGATGATGACGATTTATCCTTCGACCTTGATGACCTGGACGCAGAGACGGATGACGACGAACTGGATCTCACCGCAGATACCGGTGAAGAGCTAAGCCTTGACGAAGCGATGGAGCTTGGTGACGCAGACCTTGATCTTGACCTGGATGCGGGGCTTGAAGAAGTGACCGCCGAAAGCGAGGAAGAGGACCTGGATCTGGGACTAGATGACGAAATCGACCTGGATTTCGGTGATGATGTCGGCGATGGTGAAGACGACGGATTAGACCTTGACCTTGACGATGCTTCCGATGACGATGCGTTAGACCTGGACCTGGATGGCGACGGCCTTGATCTAGACCTCGGCGATGACGATGCATTAGACCTGGATTTGGATGATGACAGCCCTGAGCTTG
>DTZW01000008.1 GCA_012961165.1 Gammaproteobacteria bacterium
ACATTCGTGAGGACAGTGCGGTAGTGAAAGTGCTCACCGTCTAACTGCTCCGTATCCTTTAAACCGCAAGCGAATTGAAACAAAGTCTTTGGCAGGTGCTCGTCTACCAGCGCTGGTCGCCAGCCAACAACGGCAGTTTCCTGCCAAAATTCCGCTTGCCTGTCATCGTAATCTTCCCCGAACCTGACCGCAGCCGTCATGTCCAGTGCCTGTTGAATTGTGGTTTTTTGAAAGGCTGTTTCGGTAAACTCGGGAATATAAGTGACCAGCTTTTCGCTGGGGTCAAGCTTACCTTCCGTGGCGAGGACCCCGACCAACATGCCAAGGAAGGATTTCGATACCGAATTAAGCAGATGGTGTGAATCGGCGCTCATGCCATTGCGATACTCTTCAGCGAGCAGCTTTCCATCTTTAGTCACCAGAAATGCGTCGGTGTAAGTGTCGTCGAGCATCTGTTGAACCGTGCGCGATTCCCCATCCAACCCAGGATACGTTATCCCAGAGACGCTCGTGATACTCTGGGAGAATGGACTGAAGGAGGCGCTTCCGCGGCTAAGTCGAATCGTTGGGCCTAACTGTTGGACCTGCTGAAAACTGGCCCGATTATGCGGGGGGTAGCCCCAATTTTCTGCGTTGAAAGCTCGCTCGCTAGATCCTGATAACAAACTCATTGCATTTCTGCTCCGTTAAGTGAAGAAAGGCGCGATAGTGTATCCAGCCCAATGCGCGCTGCGCTCTGAAGGTGCCACGCCCAGGCGTTTGAAGATCATTCATTGCGACGCTTCAGAAACGAAACCAGGTATCGATTATATCGCCTCGATGTCTTCAAGAAAAGGAACATGGCCGCAATCGGGTATGACTCTCATTTCAGATTTCTGCAAGTTTGTTGGGCCGCCAAAACCAGGGTCGTGAAGGAGCGGCACCACGGAACATATGACCGCCGTGGGGAATAAACTTTCTCTCTGGATGCGCCGACTGGATTATCCTGATTACACTACCGGAAAACTCAGGGAACGTGGGATTAGCTGAACCCGAAACCACTCAGACATTTGTATTGCAGCACGCTTGCCAGGGTATATTCCCGGAGATTCCCTCTTCAGATACTTTTGCAATCTTGAGGAAATGTATTTAATAGTTCTTATTGTCAGGGAAGCCGGTCATTATTTCTGGGCGAGTCTATCGCTGGCTGCGACCCAGAATCACCTTAAGCGAGCTATCGCCGCGCAGAGTGATCCTGTTTGGCAGTTAAACCGGCAAAGTACCTGTTAGAAAAAGAGAGGTAATGTAGCATGGTTACAATATGGGGTGGTGCCAGCAGTCGCTCGATGCGGGCGCATTGGATGGCACACGAACTGGCCTTGGACTATGAGGCCAAGCTAATAGGGTCTCGCACCGGGGAAACACAGACCGAAGCATTTCGCCTATTAAACCCTAAGGAAAAGATACCCGTACTGGTAGACGACAACTTGGTATTAACCGAGAGTGCAGCAATCGTCACCTATCTGGGTGACACTTACGGTCAAGACAGCTTTCTTGTGCCGCGGCCATATACGCAAGAGCGGGCTTTGTATAATCAGTGGAATTCGTTCATTCAGATGGAACTGGATGCCCACACCCTTTACGTGCTGCGTAAACACCGAGACCTTACTCATTTATACGGCGAAGCACCCGCCGCTGTCGCTACGGCAATAGAAGGATTCCATAAGCAAGTCGCTGTCGCCGAGCGCGCGCTGTCTGGCACCAATTTCTTGGTGGGTGATCACTTCACCGGCGCGGACGTGATGATGGTGACGACACTCAAATGGGCCGAGGCCTACCAGATCGAACTTGCGCCCGGACTGCTCGAGTACTGCACATTGCACACCGCCCGCTCCGCTTACCGGCAGGCCGGGCGACTGAATTTCAGCATCAGCGCTGGAGCATAAATACGCCACGCCTGCCCGTTCACACCGCGCTTTCCGCCATGGCTACTTTTAATCCTTCAAGATAGCTCGCCCAGGGCGCAAGTTGCGGTTCGGCGAGACTCGCCTTCATACGTTTATCGAGCTTACTGTACTCTCGGTTGGTCGCGCGCTTGATTCGCCTTGGGATGTCCACGCCTCCTTTGCGGATTTCGCGCTGGACAACACTCTGCAAACCAGTCAAGCATTCGGTGAGTGCCTCACGAAATTCAGCTTTTTGAGACTCGTTCAGATCCATAGCCACAAGGTGAACCAACAGTTCGGGTTTGAGCCAGGGTGGCAGACTTGCAGGGTCAATCGCGGATTCAGCATGGCCCGCGCTTGAGGTGATTGCCAGAATAAGTATTAAAAGACTGCTCAACAAATGACGGCGTGGCAACGAAAAGTTTGGTGTCAGCATTTTTAGCCTCCTGAGTCTAGGGCTAGGGATATTAGCAGAGGCTGACGACCAGGTGAAAGCCAACCTGTGCGGCCCAGAAGTTTTTTAAGTGATCAACCCAGATGTCCGTAAGCCATCAGGTCAGAATCCAATCAGACATTTGTCGCGCAGCACGCATCCCAGGATCTGTCTCCAGAGATTCCCCATTCGGATACTTTTGCAAGCTTAGGGAAATGCGTTCAATCGCTTCTATTCAAAATACAGCCTTAACCTTTCCGTCGTTAGCATAGTGAATGGCTCCCATGGATTATCACTGAGACAGTCCTTCTCTGGCAGCTCTTTTCATAAACCATATCGTTGGTCCCCCATCAGGCAATGTCGCATCGGCAATTACTTCAAAACCGTGTCGCTCATAAAGAGGATTGTTCTTTACATTACTGGATTCCAGATACGCAATCGCGCCCTGCTTATCGCAAGCGGTGAGCCCTGCTTTTAGAAGCGCAGAGCCAATGCCACGTCCTTGCTGGCCAGGACTCGCCCCGACAAAACCAAGATAGAAATGCGGTTCAGCAGGATGCGCTGCCAGCGTCACCTTCTCTAATGCATCCCCCCTTGTTACCAAGCGCTTGAGCCCACCCTTGCTCACAAGATTCCAGCCAAGGGGTAACATTCTCCAATGCAGTTTATTGGATTTTGTAGAGATCCCTGGGGGCAACCACATCGCCGCACCGGTGCGCTCTCGATTCAGGTAAATGCCGTGGTGATGCTTGTATAAGCATTCAGCCTCCAAGCGAAACAAATCGCTATAGATATCCGGTCGCTCACAGAGCCATCTGAGCAATGGGTCTTGGCTGAATGCACCACCCAGAATGTCGCATGCTGCTGCCATATCATCAGCACTGGCAAGCTCAATATCATGTTCAGCGGGTATGCCCATGGTTGCGCTACTCCTCTCCAGGGTTGTGCAGTGAAAAAGTAAAGTACATTCAGGTTTGACGGAATAAAGATTGGGCTAAATTGGCAGGGTTATTCTATTACCCGCGGCGATAACGCGATGCGACAAACCCAAGGCAGCCACAGTACCAAAAATCCACTTAGAGAATAGGAATTTTAACAGGGATGTTCGGCCAGTATGTGGAGTATCGAAAAAACAACACTGAATGATACCCCCTTGTTAGCGAGTGATGGGGGCAGGTGTCGCTCGCTGCTTACGTCATCGCCAATTGATTGGGAAGCGGCGAAGAGGTCCGACTGAGAATTTGACGGCAGTACCCGGAAGCACGTTGGCCTGAAAGAGGCATCGCAAACCAGAAATCGCTCACCACCAACCGGGCTGTTTGATCACTCGACGGTCGATGCGGGGATGCAGTCAGACTGCACCCCCGGACAGATTTAAAAATGGTAAACGAAATCTACACCAAAGGCTTCACCTTTAGCTGGGTGGATAAAGTAACCGCCGAATTCAGGGGCGGGAATGACTTCCTCTAGATATTCTTCATCCAGTACGTTGTCTCCCCAGAAGGTGAGGGTCCAATTTTCTGCGTTAAGGCTGATATTGAGGTTAACGGTATCGTAGGAATCACGTTGTCCTTTACTATAGTCGCTTCGACCAAATCCTATGATTCCGCCTGGAGGAATGCCTGGGCCAGGAGGCGTTTGTGTCACGTCACCCAAAACAAAACCGATCCCCTGGTAAGTGGCTGATACATCAGTGAATGCATTCGTGGTGACATCGTCCTGGACCGTACTGAACCAGGTTTCTCCGGTGTAACGCCAATCCACACGTGCTACAAGTTCGACACCGCTCCAGATCTCGTTGGCCCATTCCGCCCCAATATTGGCTGTCATATCGGGGGTTAACGGCATGTCGTTACCTTCGGTATATGGGCGATTAGTGTTCTTATCGATTTCACTATCGACTACGCCGACAGAACCAAATAGTGAGAGGTTTGAATTGACCAGATACTTGGCGTCTATCTCGAAACCCTGCAAAGTGACATCGTCAATGTTGGTAACGACCCTTAAAATGCCGAAGCCGCCAGCGAGAAAATTGAAAAACTGGCTATCCTCAACTTCAGTGTGAAATACGGCTGCATTGATTCGCAACCGATTGTTCAACCATTGCGACTTCATGCCAATTTCAAAAGCGGTAGACACTTCCTTGTCGTACTCATCTCGGAGGTTTGCAGGACGAGTTGCAATCGTCGCATATTCCGATTCAACCAGCGCGGCACTACCAATATTATTGAACCCGCCGCTTCTGAATCCAACGCCATAGCTAGCATACAGTGATGCGTCATCTCTAAAAGCCCAACGCCAGCTTAGTTTAGGCTGGAATTGTTTGAATTCATCATCGCGATCTGCGATCACATCGGTGAACTGGTAGGCGGGGTTGATTGGCCCCAGGCCGCCGCCGAAGGCAGTTGCCGTCGGGACATTGGGCACATTATTGGAGACCTCACGATCTTCGACATCGTAACGACCTGACAGCGCTATTGTGTGGTTAGTCGCGGCCTCAAATTCAACCAGGCCGAAGATGGCCCAAACGTCTGTATCAAAATCGTCCCAAAACAACAGGTCCGTTCGACCGGCTACGAAAGGTGTACGACTGAATTTTCCATCTCCAAGGTCCGCGCCATATGAAACAACCACTTCACGTTCAATTTGAGAATAGTAAACACCGGCCATCCAGGTTACCGGCGCATCATCCAACGAGGCGATCTTTAACTCGAAACTCGTACTTTCCTGGTTTCTTTCCTGGTATTGATAGCCGTCACACGTGCTGGGCGTGTAGGGAGAGAGCAGGGCATTTAGACCATAAAAAGGCGCGATACCAAGATCCGCTGCCTGCCCGGGAACACTGCCGGGAAATGCAAAGAAGGGCGGATTGTTACCTGGTGCAAATCGACCGGATGCCAGCAGGTCCTGGTATGAATCGGAACAGGCAGTTTGTGCCGGGCCAACAGTAGGTCCACCCGGGCTGAAAGCGCCCAGAATATCGAATGAATAAAGTCCGAAAGCGGCACTGGTGCCATCTGACAGCAGGTATTCATCGAGTTCATCATAGGAGAAAGTCGCTGTTAACAGAGCCTTGTCCAATTCATACGCTGCCTGGAGTGAGAAAAAGGTGTTTTCCTGTTCATTTTCCCCAGGCGTATTGAAGTAAAAGGAAAAGTCGTGATCGTTAACGTCTTTGAACAGAGTGGGATCACCAAATAGTCCGGCAGCATCCGATAGCGCAAAGACTGCGTTAAAGTTGATTGCCCCGGCCTCAACGTCACGTGCGCCGACAACCGCATCAAGGGTGAGTCTGTCGGACACATCCCAGACCAATCGAGCGCGGACATTTTGCTCGTCGACAAAATCGACAACATTGTCCTGGCCAGTGAATTCATTCTTATGTTGGCCATCATCTTCACGAGACATTACTGAAAGGCTACCACGTAGGCTGTCGCTCAAAGGCCCGCTGATCGATAAACCGAGTTTCTGAAGCCCGTCAGTACCACCGCCTATGCGAATGGTGCTTTCAACTACGTCAGAAGGAGGGACGGTATTGACGAGAATCGCCCCCGACACCGCGTTGCGACCGTATAACGCACCCTGTGGTCCTTTCAGTATTTCAATACTCTGAATATCAAATAGCTCCTGATTGAACCCGTTCGGGTTGGTAATCAGGACGCCATCAACGACAAACGCAAATGTGCCTTCTGCATCACGCGTCGAAGTGATCCCTCGAATGTTAACCTGGGTATCACCGGCGTTCGCGGTGTCAGTAATACTGACGTTTGACGTAAGGTTGATGAAATCAGCCGGTCTTTCTATCCCGGCCCGTTTGATTGTCGATTGACTAAAAACTGAGGTAGCAATCGGTACCTCCTGGTCAAGCTCTGCTCGCCTTCTAGCGGTTACAACCACTTCTTCGAGTTGCACTGCACTTTCAGCGAACGCCGAGGTGCTGAACGCGGTAATTCCGACTAGGTTCGCTGTACATATCAATAAAAAAGTTATTGTTATTTGTTTGCTCATTGTTGCCTCCATCAGTTTATGCTTTCTTAGCTGCTACGAATGCCGATTATTTCCAGTTTACTACCTGTATGAATTGTTCTTTTTCAATATCTATATCCTTGATATTTCTTCACTTCCAACCACATCTGCATACTTCAATCCCAGATCCTGTAAATTAGCTTCATGTGCCTGATCGTTACGATCTCCGACCGCGTCTTGTACGACGACCACTTTGAAATTCCACTGCAACGCATCAACCGCACTCGCACGCACACAACCGCTGGTTGTAAAACCCGTGACAATGACGGTATCGACGTTCAGTGTCTTCAGGCATTGACCGAGATCAGTCGCAAAGAATGCAGAGGCATAACTTTTTTCAATGATGACATTGTTGTCCAGTACGGGCAGGCTCGGGTCAATGGCTATCCATTCTGAATCCGGTGTCAGACCGTTCAACGCGGGAAGCTTCGTTCTGAAAACACTCGCCGTCGTCTGCTCTCGATAGATGACGGTGGAGAGGTAACAAGGCCATGATCGAATGTTCGCATGCCGCATCAAATCCGCGATCACCGCAAGTTCGCTGGAATAATCTGCACCGAGCGGGGATGACGGGTCTGTGAAACCTCGGGTAGCATCAACAACCAGCAGGCATGGTCTTTTTCCTATACCTGTTGATTGTGACTGAAGCTGTGCGCTCATTTCAGTTAACCTGGCTGATTCGCGAAAACAGGTTGTGTGGGTGGTTCCATGCCTGTTTCTTCCAGACAGCGAGCCTTTATTTCTTCTATGGTTCCGCCAAAATCGAACAAAGGCAGCTCTTTTCGGTTTGCTGCCATTTCATTGCGTAACGAGGTCGTTGCGGCTTGATTAATATTGCCCAGCGTATCCAGCACCACGCCGTAGCGCGTGGCGCCTTCAACGGTGACCAGGCCGCTTATTACATCTGTCTTAACACGATCGAGTTCGCGTGTTAGCGGATCCCCGACGCCACCGCCACCCCAGGTATTGAAGTAAAGCAGATCACCTTTCATGACGGCAATTCGATCGCACTTGGACGGCAGTATCTGTTCACTACCGTCCGCCCTGACCAGCCGTTTAGTGCCTCTTTCCCCAGGTGCACCTCCGTTAACCCCCCAGGGATACGTGAGCCACCTGTCGTCATGAATGGATATTTGCCCATCCTCGAGAAATCGGTACGCCATGCGTATGCCATTGCCGCCTCTGTTGTAACCGGCGCCGCCGGAATCAGAGATGGTTTCATATACCTCGATGCGTAAAGGGAAGTACGCCTCTATATATTCGTTGGGAACGTTGGTGAATCCTGGCCACAGGGAATGGCCATCGGGGCCATCGCCTCCGGCCCGACCGGGTATGCCGCCAAACCCGATCTGGAACAACTGGTACCATTCACCCTTGCTGTCATAGCCTGAATACATCAGGTGAGGGCTGTCAGAGAAACCTGCTGCGCACAAAAATTCGGGGCTACCCTGGCCTAGCAGGCCTGAAATTACATCAAAAATACGTCCGAGTGCATGTGTTCGACAGGATAACGCTGCGGGTCTTTTGGGTTTAAGAATACAGCCCTCGGGGATTCGGACATCCATGTAATCATAGAAGCCATCATTGAAAAGTATCTGCGGATCGAATACGGAAATCATAAAGGTGCCGCAGAACATCTTGAACATTTCTTCATTCAACAGGAAATTGATAGAGCCTGAACTTTGGGGGTCGGTACCTTCAAAATCAAAAATCACGGTATCGTCTTCGCGCCACATCGCACACTTGATCTTATACGGCCCCATGCCGATACCGTCATCACAGATATAGTCTTCAAAAACCTGTTTCTTCTCTGGCACCGTAGCCTGAATGAGTTTTGCCATCGCCCGACAATTACGATCCAGCAGTTCAGTGAGCGTTGAATTGAAGACGTCGTCGCCGAACCGCTCAGCAATCTCAATACAGCGTCTTTCAGCCATGTTACAAGCAGCGATCACGCCATTGAAATCTCCTTCGTTCCAGTGAGGCATGCGGGAGTTTCGAAGAACAATTTTGATAATGTCTTCCTGTCGCTCTCCCTTGCGAAACAATTTCACAGGCGGTACGGCGACGCCTTCCTCGAATATCTCCCGGGCATCAATCGGTAATGAGCCAGGAACCTTGCCGCCAATGTCTGTCATATGTCCAAAGTGGGCTGCCCAGCAAAGATGCCTGCCATCTTTAAAGATTGGTTTCATCACGAGCCAGTCGTTCAGATGAGAGACCGCCGCTCCACAGCTGTACGGATCATTAGTGAAAATCATATCGCCTTCTTCGAGAGTCCCGTCATATACATCGAGGAACCCCTTGATAAACGATCCAAACTGGCCAACAACCATTTTGCCTTCCACATTTGCGATCATCGGAAACGCGTCACCCTGCTCCCTGATTCCGGGAGACATGGCGGTTCTGAACAGT
>DTZW01000009.1 GCA_012961165.1 Gammaproteobacteria bacterium
ACAACCACTGGCTAACTGACAAAGAAACATTATTAAATCACGCTGGGGGAATAGGTGTTTCCATCAACATCGAAGATGATCTCGACGCGCTTCTCAGCGATCTTGAGCACTTTAGTTTAATTGCCTTAAATTTCGCTGTTTTTACCGATGGAAGAAACTTCTCAAGAGCGCAATTACTACGAGATCGCTATCAATTTAAAGGCGAACTCAGAGCAGTGGGTGATTTTCACCGCGACCAAGTCTATTACCTGAGTCGAGTCGGCTTTAATGCTTTCGCACTCACAAACGAGGATGACTCACAGGCCGAAGGGGTGCTGTCAGCACTTGATGAGTTCACCGTTTACTACCAATAATCGTTTTATATCAAATACCACGCTATTTATAGCTAACACTCCCATCGCCTGACGATTGCAACGACTCAGGTATGGGGCGCTTTGTTACCCACCGTTGAGAAATCGGCACTAAAACAACACCGTAATCATCCAACTGACTTAACACCTCAAATAAGACTTTCAGCGTCTTACTTTTTGGATGCCCAATACCAATAGCAAAACCTTGCTCTTTTGCTAAACTGACCAATGCTTGAAACTGCTCTTTGATAGCCTGCTCATCGTCTGTATGGTCAAAAAAAACATCCCTTCTCGCGGTCGCAAGACCTGACTCAACAGCTACCGCCTCTGCAACAGTATGTTTTGTCGTTCGGCTATCCAGGAAAAACAGCCCTTTTGTCGTTGAACCTTGCAAGGCTGCTACGACCCATTGCATAGCTTCTCTGTCTTGCGTTAACAAACTCCCCATATGATTATTCATCCCTATAGCATGAGGAACCTTAGCGATTTGGGTGATTAACTTCTGCGTTAACTCACTTTTATCCATCGCCCACGTCAACCCATCTTTACCTAGCTTTTTAGGCTCAAAAGATTGCATGGGAATATGCGCCAAAACTTCTTTGCCGTGAGAAAATGCATTTTCTACTAATTCTGGCGTAAAGGGCGCGTAAGGCAAAAAAGAGAAAGTGAGCGCACCGGGCAGGTCAATAGCCCGCTGACCTAAGGCTTTATCATACCCCATGTCATCAATAATAATAGCAATCGCCGGTTTGTCTTGTGCCCAAACACCGGCGTTAAAAATGATCATGCCAAGGCAAAAAAAATAATGAAAAAACCGCCTCAATATCGACATACCCATAGCCCCTAACTTAAAGAATCTATTTCAGAATATTCATTCCTTTAAGTAAGGTTAACGCCTGATTCAACGGGTAATCCTTTACCGTTGGCGTCACTTTTTTTGCTTGATCAGTATCGTCTTTGGACTGCTTATCTTTTTCCTCGCCTTGAGTTAAATGCCCAGATAAATCTGACTCTTTAACCGGTGCAAAGGCAGGCTCCTCCAGAGACTCCAACTTAACTCGCCCTAAAACAATATCAGGATCAATCCCTTCCGCCTGAATCGACCGACCCGAAGGCGTGTAGTACCGTGCCGTAGTCAATTTTACTGCCCCGCCATTACTGGTTGGCATAATGGTCTGAACCGACCCTTTACCAAAAGATTTGCTACCCATAATCACTGCGCGCTTATGGTCTTGAAGCGCTCCGGCAACAATCTCAGAGGCCGATGCAGACCCTGAATTAATCAACACCACGATGGGTGCACCGTCTAACAATTCTCCAGGTGCTGCATTAAATTTAAGCGCTGAATTTTCTATACGGCCTTGGGTATAGACAATTAACCCTTTCTCCAGAAAACTGTCACTCACTTCAACAGCCGCATTCAAAACACCGCCGGGGTTATTGCGAAGGTCTAACACTAAGCCTTTCAAACCCTCTTTATTTTCGCTCTTTAAGGCTTCAATGGCTTCTTTTAAATTAGCACCGGTTTTCATTTGGAAGTTACTGATTCGAACATAACCAAAGCCTTCTTCCAGCGTTCTGAATTTAACACTTTTAACGCTGATGATTGCGCGCACAATTGTTTTCTTCAGTGGCGTACTTTCGCCGTCCCGAATAATGGTCAGCAAAAGACTGCTACCCGGTTTGCCACGCATAATTTTAACCGCATCATTAAGCGTCATGCCTTTAACCGGCTTTTCATCCAAGCGTACAATAATATCCCCTGACAATAAACCTGCCTTTTGGGCCGGGGTATCATCAATGGGTGAGACCACCTTGACAAAACCATCTTCCATGGTGACTTCAATACCGAGCCCGCCAAATTCACCGGACGTACCCACCTTTAAATCTTGGTATTCTTCTTCATTCAAATAAGATGAATGTGGATCCAAGCCAACCAGCATCCCTCTGACAGCATCTTCTAATAACTGCTCATCTGATACCGTTTCGACATAATCCTGTTTAATACGCGCAAAAATTTCAGTAAATGTTTGCAGTTGCTCATAAGGCAAGCCCGAGGGGTCTTGAGTCTCCTGCTCTGCGAAAACGACAATTGAACTGCCTAAAAGGGAACTAACACAAACAATTAAAAAGAAGAAAAACCTGAACCTAGACATATTTTTTTCATCCCAAGAAAATTTTATTTTTTATCTGGGCACTATTTTATCGACTTTTTAGAAGAGAGAAATAGTTTATCTGAAGAAAAGCTAATTTTTTAAACGCACTAACCACGTAAAACCGTGCTTTTAAAAGCGAATTGCAAATTAAGCAATGCTCGAAAGATCTGTATTCGTAGAAAAAATAAAATCAGACGCGCTCAGATCATCTAGCGCTATTTTTGCTAAGGTAACGCTCCCGCCGTCAAAATCAATTTGGGCATGCTTTTTCCCAACCACCTCAATGTCTTCAAAATTAAGCGTTGAGAATCCACTTAAATCTAGAACGTCTTCTCCCAACTTAAAATCAACAATGCGGTCATGACCCAGACCATCTAATATAAAAGTATCAGCACCCCCGTGGCCAACTAAAACATCATCGCCTTCGCCACCGGCTAAAATATCATTCCCCCCGCCACCAAAAAGTTTGTCATCACCTACACCGCCAAAAAGCGTGTCATCGCCATTGTGACCTTTTAGAATATCATTGCCGTTGTCGCCATATAACTTATCATCACCACTGCCGCCGTATAACTTATCTTTACCGTCACCGCCATAAAGCGTGTCATTGTGATTAGCCCCAAAAATACGGTCATCGCCTGCACCGCCATAGAAGGTGTCATCACCATTCGAGCCTTTCAGAAAGTCATTGCCATCACCGCCTGAAATGGTGTCGTTACCATTACCGCCAAAAAGCGTATCGCGGCCCTCACCGCCATCAAGAGTATCATTGCCGACGCCGCCATAAAGTTTATCGTCACCCTCTCCACCCTCGAGCGTATCATCACCGCCGCCACCTTTCAGGGTATCCTTACCGGTTCCGCCCTTTAAGGTATCATCACCATTACCCCCCCAAAGCATGTCATTATCGGCACCGCCATCAAGGGTATCATTGTCAGCACCGCCATAGAGCTTATCAGCACCCGCATCGCCATTGAGGGTATCCGCGCCGCCTTCACCTTTCAGGGTATCCTTACCGGTTCCGCCATTTAAGGTATCTTCGCCATTACCGCCCCAAAGCATGTCATTATCAGTATCGCCATTTAAGGTGTCATCACCAACGCCGCCATAAAGTTTGTCATTGTCTGCCCCTCCATTAAGGGTATCAGCGCCGCTATCACCTTTTAGCGTGTCCAACCCATCGCCGCCGTAGAGTTCATCATCCCCCACACCGCCATAAAGTTTGTCATTGCCGGCCTCACCCCAGATCTGATCAAAACCGGCTCCGCCATAAACGGTATCGGCACCGCCGCCAGCATAAATAGTATCGTCATTAAAGCCTCGCTCCTCCACACTGAGTTGCACCTGATCGGCTGTTGAAGTAGACACAAAATCTAAAGTATCCTCACCGCCAGCACCAACTAAAAGGTCTCCAGTGCTTCCTACTAAAGGGTCTCCTGAAGCTCCATTGCCTGAACTCATTAGTAGGCCACCACTTGCCAACCTAGTACCACCATCTAAAGTATCCTCACCGCCAGCACCAACTAAAGAGTCTCCAGTGCTTCCTACTAAAGGGTCTCCTGCGGCTCCATTGCCTGAACTCATTAGTAGGCCACCACTTGCCAACCCAGTGCCACCATCTAAAGTATCCTCACCGCCAGCACCAACTAAAAGGTCTCCAGTGCTTCCGTTAATAGTTTGGTCCTCTGTTGACGATGGACTGCTTGTCGTCTCAGTCACACCGGCTTCAGTTGTTGCCGTCGACTCTGTCTCTGTCGTTGAGACACTCGATGTGGTCGAACCCGCTGCCGGCTCGTTCGATGTGGTCAATGCTGTACTATCGGTTGACGACGCACTGCTTGTCGTCTCAGTATCATTCGCTTCAGCCGCCACGGCTTCAGCTGTTACCGTCGACTCTGACTCTGCCGGCGACGTAGTCGTCGTTTCCGCTGTGAGTTCTGTGCTAGTTGCTGTTGTTGAATCTGTTGTCGATTCTGCGGTGGTCTGTGTGGGAGCGGTATCAGTGACTGCTTGCGTGGTCGTATCCTCTGATTCTGAATCCCCCCAAATGATATCGCTGCCATCGCCTGAACGGATCACATCGTTACCTCGGCCGCCGGAAACACTATTATTCCCGCTACCGGCGTCAATTAAGTCATCGGCGCCGCGCCCGGAAATGACATCATCACCGGCGCCCGCTTGAATATCATCGGCCTCGTCGGTCCCGTCTAACACGTCATTATTGTCTGTGCCGAAAATTTTTACTTTCTTACTCTCAACACTACTGGTATCAGTACCTGCCTCATCGCTTTCTGTGACGACCGGTTTACCTTTAGTTGACTTTGCCATCTGGCTTACCCTTTAAAATTTCTGATCGCCTTATTAAGGATGCATTTTTTATGCCTAAAGCGCTGTTGTTTTTACAATCCATACCCCAAGCCCTAACCCGACGGACTTTTTCGGCCTTCCCCTGACCTACAACTGTTTTTAAACGGGGGAAAATTTTCGTTTTTTTTGCAGAGTCGTTCACCTTTTGCAAACCGTGCATTGCACAATAAAAATGTGCGCGCCTTAACTTATTTAAAAAAAGTGTCCTCTTAGGGTTACACCACACTGGAGAGATCGTGGAGTTGAAAATGGGCTGCGGTTAAATTTGCCATCTCCACACCTTCCAGCGTGACACTGCCGCCAGTTGCCTGAAAATCGATGACGGCATCGTTATTTTCATTACTGTCAATCACCAACGTTTCAAGCCCTAAATCTGTTGCAGGGGTAATCGCTACACTCACCTCGGCTACCGCTGAACCATCGGTTAGCCCTTGAAAGGTAAGCACCCCTTGCTCGGCGCTGACTGCGCTGAAAAGATCGCTATAGGTTGCTAGAGAACTGGCTAGATTTTCAAGTGCCTGATCGAGCCCGGCGCTACCCAACACTTCGTCCAAGGGATTACCGCCTTCAATGTTCAGCGTCAGGCTATCTCCTGCGATCAGGTTCAGGTCATTAAAGTCTAAACTTTGCACCCCAATCACGGCAGGCTCTTCCATCACCTTCTGCCCCTCGCTATCAAAACGCTGACCGTAGATGCCGTAGCTTGAGCCGTCCTGACCATCAGAACTCCAGGTCACCACAAAGCCGCCATCATTAAGCGCTGTGGTGCTGGATAGGTATTGATAACTATCAGTATAGCTATTAACCTGAAATTCTCCCCCGACCGCTGCCCCTGCGCTATCATAGCGCTGACCGTAGATACCATAGCTTGAGCCGTCCTGACCATCAGACATCCAAGTCACCACAAATCCGCCATCATTGAGGGCCGTGGCGCTGGAACTAGATTGATGACCATCGGTATAGCTATTGACCTGAAATTCACCCCCTACAGTTGCCCCTGCGCTATCATAACGCTGCCCGTAGATGCCACCAGATCCGCCGTCCTGACCCTCAGATTGCCAAGTCACCACAAAACCGCCATCATTAAGCGCTGTGGTACTGGACAAGAATTGACTACCATAGGTAAAGGTATTGACCTGAAATTCACTCCCCACAGTTGCCCCTGCGCTATCAAAGCGCTGACCATAGATGCCAGTGCTTGAGCCGTCCTGACCCTCAGAACTCCAAGTCACCACAAAGCCGCCATCACTCAACGCCGTGGTACTGGAATATTCTTGATTACCAGCGGTAAAGCTATTGACCTGAAATTCACCCCCCACGGCTACCCCTGCACTATCATAGCGCTGACCATAGATGCCCCAGCCGTCGTAGCCTGAGCCGTCCTCCTGTTTATGAGAGCTCCAGGTCACCACAAAGCCGCCATCATTAAGCGCGGCGGTACTGGATAGGAATTGTTCACTAGTGGTATAGGTATTAACCTGAAATTCAGCCCCGACCGCTACCCCTGCACTATCAAAGCGCTGACCATAGATGCCGCCGCCTGAGCCGTCCTCGTCCTGACCATTAGAGGTCCAAGTCACCACAAAGCCGCCATCGTTGAGTGCTGCGGTGCTGGACCAGTGTTGATAATGAGCGGTAGTGCTATTGACCTGAAATTCCCCTCCTACGGCAATGCCTTCGCTATCATAGCGCTGACCATAGATGCCATAGTATGAGCCGTCCTGACCATAAGAGTCCCAGGTCACCACAAAGCCGCCATCACTCAATGCTGTGGTGCTGGAAGCGTATTGAATACTAGTGGTAGTGCTATTGACCTGAAATTCACCCGCAACGACTACCTCGGCAGCTGCAACCTCAACGTTCACTGTCGGTGCCGCAAAAGGCAGCCGGACTAAAAGGCTCGATAAATCGATTGTATCTTCACCGGCCTGAAAATCTAAAATCGTATCATGGCCTAAGCCATCCATTTTAAAGGTATCGGCGCCGGCTTCTCCGACTAAGCGGTCATCTCCTAGCCCCCCCAGTAAAATATCGTTATCCGCGCCGCCAACCAGATAATCATTACCGGCATCGCCGTGTAATATGTCGGCGCCAATTTGGCCAAAAAGCCGGTCGTCACCGTCATCGCCGTGCAATAAGTCGGCACCGCTTTGACCGTAGAGTTTATCGTTGCCTTCATTGCCGTTTAATTGATCGTTTCCGGTACGGCCAAATAACTTATCGTTCATCAAACCGCCGGCCAAAACATCATCACCACTCCCACCGTCGAGTTGGTCGGCGCCATCGCCGCCTACTAAAATGTCATGATCATCGCCACCATAGAGAAAGTCATCGCCCGCCTCACCGGCTAATTGGTCAGCCCCTGCGCCGCCGACCAAGGTATCGTTATCGGCGCCGCCTTGTAAAATATCATCCCCGTTCTCGCCGTCGAGTTGGTCGGCTCCATCGCCGCCTACTAAGGTGTCATCATCATCGCCGCCATAAAGAAAATCATCACCTCCCTCACCGGCTAATTGGTCGGCCCCTGCGCCACCGTACAAGGTATCGTTATCGGCCCCGCCTTGTAAAACATCATCGCCTTGCTCGGCATAAAGGGTATCTTCGCCGATACCGCCGACTAAATGGTCAGCCCCTAAACCACCAAACAGGGTATCGTTACCATCGCCGCCGTCTAAAATATCATCACCCGCATCGCCTGCTAACTGGTCTGAACCGCTGTCCCCGTACAACACATCATGCCCTTCGCC
This sequence comes from Gammaproteobacteria bacterium, assembly GCA_012961165.1. GTDB lineage: Bacteria > Pseudomonadota > Gammaproteobacteria > Pseudomonadales > Azotimanducaceae > UBA9659. The sequence continues at coordinate 7,621 of DTZW01000009.1, forward strand.
GCCCACTAAATTGTCTGCGTTCAGCCCGCCTGAAAGAACATCGTTACCGTCACCGCCGGCTAAGTAATCGTTGCCGCCATCACCCAGTAACCGGTCAGCACCGCCATCACCGTAAAGCCAATCTTTATCTGCACCGCCTTCTAGCCAGTCGTCCCCGTCATTACCGTGCAACCAGTCTTCACCGTCGCCCCCGTAGACACTGTCGGCCCCTTCATTGCCAGACAAAATATCATTGCCGGCCTGACCGAATAACACATCGTTCATCAAACCGCCTGACAAGGTGTCTTTACCCTCGCCGCCATCAAGTAAATCGACGCCATCGCCGCCTGTTAAAATGTCATTATCTAAACCGCCATAAAGGCTATCGTTACCGCCATCACCAGCCAGTTGGTCTGCACCCTGTTCACCGTAAAGTACATCTGCACCCTGTCCTCCGCTCAAACTATCGCCTTGATCACCGCCATAAAGCGTATCGTCACCGTCCTCACCGAACAACTGATCATAACCCCAAGCGCCCTTTATCAGATCATCGCCTAGTCCGCCGTACAGGGTGTCGTTACCCCGCCCACCGTCCAGTACGTCATCCCCGCCATCACCCTTTAACAGATCAGCGCCGAACCCGCCGTACAACGTATCGGCATCCGCACCGCCGTAGAGTTCATCATTACCGCCGCCGCCCACTAACGTATCCAAGCCGGCCTCACCTTTTAATACATCGCTCTGATAACCCCCATCTAGCGTATCGTCGCCATCACCGCCATACAGTAAATCTTCAGCATTACCGCCCTCAAGGACATCATTACCCGCATCGCCGTAAAGAATATCGTTGCCACCGTCGCCGGATAACTGGTCATCGCCTTCATTACCGTGCATCACGTCACTGTCATTATTGCCGTACATGATGTCTTGGCCTTCATGACCCGCCATGATATCTGCGCCTTGACCGCCGTGCATTACATCATCCCCGGCTCGACCCAACAACACATCATCGCCCTGATTTCCAAGTAGCGTATCGTGCCCCTCGCCACCGTCTAAATAATCAGCACCAGTGCCGCCTAAAAGGCTATCGTCATCATCACCGCCGGTTAACGTGTCATTACCATCACCGCCGCGTAATTCATCATGGCCTAACCCGCCTTTGATCACATCATTACCGCTGCCACCTAAGAGCAAGTC
>DTZW01000010.1 GCA_012961165.1 Gammaproteobacteria bacterium
GAGTGTGGTGTTATTGGTGTTCCTACCTTCGTGATCGGTGAAGATATTTTCTGGGGCCAGGATCGAGTCGATTTTGTGCTCGAACATTTGCAGGAAATAGCATCCTGACTAGTCTGAGTGGGCCTTTAAATCTTATGGTAAGCTCTGAAATCGCTTTTCAATACGAGAAGCATTAGCGTGGCCGAAGCCGAAGTTAAGCAAAAACTGCAACTGAGGAATGTCGCTTCCGAGATTTCATTTTCCCAGAAAGAGGGCAAGGTCTGGCTGAATGAACAGCGCATCATTCTTTTCTCTCTCGCAGCTCTCGGCAAGTTCCGCCGTGAGGTTTACGACACCATAGGTCCCGAACGCTGCAAAGCGTTCTTCATCAGGCTGGGTTACCAGGTAGGGATTCTCGATGGTGAGCTGGCACGGCAAATGGAAGATGCCGGTGACGAGTATGAACGTTTCATGTTGGGGCCGACCCTGCATGCTTTAAGAGGCATGGTTCTACCAACGATGCTGGACCTCGATCTTGGTGAAAAAAGCGGAAACTTTTATTGCGATGTCCAGTGGGACAATTCCTATGAAGTAGAAATTTGTCATAGTGATTTTGGCATGATGGATGAGCCTGCCTGCTGGAACCTGGTCGGTTACGCCAGCGGTTATGCCTCAGTCATGCAACAGCGGGAAATATTCTTTCAGGAAGTAGAGTGCCGAGCCTGTGGTGATGAACGTTGTCGCGTGATCGGTAAGCCAGCTGAGGAGTGGGACAACTACCATCACTATAAGCAATATTATGAGCCGGATGGTCTGCTCGAAGAACTTCGCGAACTACAGTCGCATGTCAACGTTCTGCGAACCAACTGGGAAGATAACGAATCGCTGGCAGATATCATCGGTCAGTCAAAACCCTTCCGCCATGCATTGAACATGGTCAGCAAAGCATCGGGCAGTAAGGTCTCTGTTTTGTTGCTGGGTGAAACCGGAGTTGGCAAAGAAGTGCTGGCGCGGGCACTGCATAAATCCAGTGAACGGGCAGACAAACCATTTATCCCCATAAACTGTGCGGCGATCCCACCGGATTTGATTGAGTCTGAATTGTTTGGGGTCGAGAAGGGTGCCTTCACCGGCGCGGTGCAGGCACGTGCGGGCCGATTTGAGCGAGCGAATAATGGCACAATTTTCCTGGATGAGGTTGTCGAACTGACTCCAAGGGCCCAGGCATCACTTTTACGTGTTCTGCAAGAACATGAGCTGGAGCGCGTCGGCGACAACAAGGTCCGACAGGTAGATGTCAGAGTCGTGGCAGCGACCAATGAAGATTTGAGTGTGGCAGTTTCAGAGGGTCGCTTCCGTGCTGATCTCTTCTACCGGCTCAGCGCTTACCCGATTAACATCCCATCACTGCGTCAGCGCAAGGAAGACATCCCACTCTTTGTGTCTCACTTTCTCGAAAAGTATCAGGCTTTGTACCACAAGAAGGTTCTGGGTATATCAGATAGAGGTATGGAACAACTGTCCGCCTACCGATGGCCGGGCAACATTAGGGAACTGGAAAATGTTGTCGAACGTGCGCTGATTCTTGCTGAGCCGAATAGCATGATAGGTATAGATGCCATATTCCCTGACTATGTCGCTCAGGATGACCCCGATGGCAACAGTGTGGCTGGAATTCAAGCCGTGGATCTTGGCAGTGGTGGCGACGAAATGCTCGAAAGCTTATTGGATGAAGGTTTCAGTCTCGAATCCTTTGAAAGGGGTTTGATTGAGAAGGCGCTGGAAAAGGCTGGTGGCAATGTTTCAAAGGCCGCCAGGCTCATTGGTATGACTCGACCTGCATTTTCCTATCGACTCAAAAAAATGCAGGAACATAGCTAACGCCAGCATTCATCACAGCTGTTTTTCACAGGTATGATGCTGACTGCTCGTGTAGTTGATTCCGGCATGACCCAATCCTCATTCAAAGAACTAGAGATCCTGATCGATCAGTGCATGATCGCCAATCACTTTTGCCTGCGCCGTGATATCCACAAGAAGAACCAACGCTCCCGGGTTGGTGCTTCGATCCAGAAGCCCTGCTAACTGGCAGGCAAGCGGAAATCCAGTGTACCTGTCGTTACCTATCCGGAAGCATTGATATAGCGCTATGTCCTATATGCGGCGATACCATCCGTGTCATCGCTGACATCATTGATCCAGATGTCATCCGGACCTGACCATTCTTTGAAAAATGTGGTTTATATCACCCACCCTCAGGGCTGTAGAGCCTTTTCTGATTACCGTATACTGCCCGATTGACACTGAAGTTTCCCGGGGAACCCATGGCTTCGAACGATGATGATCTGCTCGCCGGCATAACTGAGCTTGCCCCCCGGTTGCTCACCACGATGGAAGCCTTTGAACAAGTGCAGCGAAATATGCACCCCTCACGCCTCGACCAGCTGGCGGAATTCATCTCCCCTTTTGCTGCTGACCTAACCCAGGCATTTGATACCTTCCAGGCACTCGCCTTCCCGGAGCACATCGCAAAGTTCGGCCAGCATCTTACTGAAGCCACGACTTATAGTCTGCGCGCATGTGATGGAATCATAAACTCCGGCGGCGATACCTTAGCGGCGATGAAGGCCATGCGCGCACAGGCCCGCGCCCAGGAGAAACTCTACCCAACAGCCAACATCCTGACACCTATCAGCCAATACTTTCTGGAACTGCCACAACGAGATGACCAGGGGCTTCTGGAGAAGCTCAACGTAGATCGACCCGGCGAAAAGGTCGGGATTCTGAATGCCGATAACGAACGGGATACGCGTGGTGGTTTCAGTTTGTACATTCCGGAGTATCTGGATAGTTCGCAACCTGCACCGCTTGTCATCGCCCTGCATGGTGGAACAGGTCATGGCCGTGACTTTATGTGGTCCTGGTTACGCGAAGCCCGTACGCGCGGTTTCATGTTGCTTTCCCCCACCTCACAGCAAGATACCTGGTCACTGATGGGCGAAGAACTCGATCTACCTGTTTTGTTACGCATGGTTGAATTTGTCGCCAAAGACTTCGCCCTGGATCGACAGCATATCCTGCTGACAGGAATGTCTGATGGCGGAACTTATACCTTGCTCGCAGGATTACAGGAAGAAAGCCCGTTTACGCATCTGGCACCTTTTTCAGGCGTGCTGCATCCAGAGATCTCTATGAACGGCAATATCAAATACGCCAGAGACAGGAATATCTACCTGGTTCACGGTACCCATGACTGGATGTTTCCCATCGAAACCGCCTATATGGCACAGGCTGAACTTGAAGCCGCTGGGGCGAACCTGACATTCAGACCCATAGAGGAACTGTCTCACACTTATGCAAGAACAGAGAACCCCGCAGTGCTGGACTGGTTTCTAGGCTGACGCCAGAAACTCTCGCGTGATCATTAGGAACTCATCCAGCTGGTCATGGTGTAACCAGTGGCCCGCATCATTAATCTGGACCTGTTGCGCGTTCTGGAAATAAGGCAGCGGATCCTCGCGGCTCTCCTGTGCAAACCATGACTCCGATCCGCTCACCAACAGCACCGGCTTATCTATGCGAGACCAGAGTTCCCGAGACTGCTCAAGGTTGACCCCAAACGGGTTCATCACGTGGGTGTAGTTATCAAATTTCCAACTGTATGAGCCATCTTCATTCTGGTTACTCCCATGAATGGTCAGGTGGCGCGCCTGGTCTTCACGCAGGTGGCTATTTGCTTCATGCATTCTTGTGTACGCATCTTCTAATGTATCGTAACGCTTGGGTTGGCGACCCGAGGCCTTCCTGGTGTGGTCAATCCATTCGCGCATTCGCTCGTGAACCGGGCGCTGCTCTATTTCAGCGGGAGGGCCACCAGTGCCTTCAATGACCACCATTTTTTTAACATTCTCTGGATAAACCCCTGCATACCTGAGTGCCACACTGCCACCCAGTGAATGAGCGATGATGGTTACCGGTGCCAGCTCTTGTTGATGGATCAATTGCGCAAGATCGTAGACGTACTCACTGTGGCTATATGCCGCGCCATAAACCCAGGCAGAATCCCCATGGCCCCTGAAATCCGGTGCAATGATGTGGTATTCATCCCTGAGAGCCTGGGCGACCCAATCCCAGTTATGGCAGTGATCCCGATTTCCATGGACCAGCAGCATTGGCGGAGCGCCAGCATTTCCCCAATCCAGGTAGTGCAATCTCATGCGCTGCGAAAAGTAAGTATGAGACGTCGGGCTGGCTTTGGCGCTCTCTGGATCCATAGGGAGTTTCCTTTGCATTGTTCACTAAATCTGTGGGGCGCGGAGTATAGCATCGTGTCGCTTTTAGGCTGCTACAATCGTGGTGATATCAGGAACCCGGTGATTTAGAAAAAACAAAATGTCTGTAACAGCACGACAGCTAGTCAATCTATTCCGGAAGTTATCGCCAATAATAAAGGCGAATGGGTTATTTCTAACTGGTGAAGACTGGTCTCGCTGATCATCTCAGCAGAGCTTCTGGAAAACCCTTCCGCGCCATGGGGTCACGTTAAATTCAGCCTATTGACCAGCCTTGACCTGCTGATCGATGCGACCATCGACTGGGCATCAACTAAAGCGCGGGCGGCAGAAAAACTGTTTGCAGCGGTCACCATCGTCATCGACGCACTGCACAGCGGTACTGGGCACTGGGCACCGGGCACCGGGCACAAAAAGTCCATCCAGAACAGCTTAGCGTTACACTAATCCGGCAGTCCAAGTACCCTCTTGGCGATAATGTTTAACTGCACTTCGGAAGTACCACCTTCAATCGAGTTAGCTTTGGTTCGCAGCCACGCGCGAGTTTGCGTTAATTCATCCGTGTCAAAGCCTTCACCTTCCCAGCCGAGCATCTGTGAACCCATCGCTGTTAACATTAGCTCATAACGTTTCTTGTTTTGCTCTGTGCCGTACAACTTGAACATCGACGACACATAGCTGGGCGCCGTTGTGGACTGGCTCTCTTCAACGTTACGCTTCACCGTCAGGCCAAATACACGATCATCCATCGCGTGGGAAATAACGTCATTGCGTAAACTGGTATCAGCAATTCTTCCCGCGTTGACACCAATATACTGTTTCGCAACCTGGGCAACAGAAAGACTCTTCTGACCACCCCCACTACCACCACCTATCATGGTTCTTTCGTATTGAAGAAGCCGTTTCGCCACAGTCCAACCATCGTTGACCTGACCTATGACGTTTTTACGCGATGCACGCGCGTCCTCAAAAAACGTCTCACAAAAGGGCGAAAGCCCACTGATCAGCTTGATAGGTTTCACCGTGACACCAGGCTGGTCCATCGTAAACAGGACGAAGGTAATGCCACTGTGTTTGGGCGCACTGGTGTCCGTACGCACCAGGCAGAATATCCAATCGGCATTATCCGCACCGGAGGTCCATACCTTCTGTCCATTAATCACATACTCATCACCGTCGACTACCGCGCGAGTTTGAAGGCTCGCCAGATCGGAACCGGAATTTGGCTCACTATAGCCCTGGCACCACCAGATTGAACCGTCTGCAATGCTCGGCAGGTGCTCTGCTTTCTGCTCATCGGTCCCGTATTCCAGTAACGCAGGCCCGATCATTGACAGACCCATGCCGACCAGGGCTGGACGGGCGTTAATGCGCGACATTTCCTGCCGCAAAACCTGACTTTCTGCCGCAGACAGGCCTGCCCCCCCGTATTCGGTAGGCCAGATTGGGGCAGTAAAACCACGCGCTGCACACCGGTCCATCCAGGTCTTTGTTTCAGGATTCCGGTACTTGATCCGGGTACCGCCACCAGGCATTTCATTGGCTGGCATTGGCGTTCGTATGGACTCCGGGCAGTTCTCTTCGAGCCAGTTTCGGGTCTCTTCTCTAAATTTTTCTAACGACATTCTTAACCTATCATCCAAACTTTCAATTTTAACATTGCCTTATTGACTCGCTATTGCTCCGATTTCAAACAAGGTGATTTCTGATCTTGTTCCAACCCGCATTACGGGCCCCCAGGTACCTGTACCCTGGGACACATACAATCTTGACCTGCCGAACTGATACATTCCGGCAACACGATCAAAGACACGATTTACAACCAAATTAAATGGAAATATCTGACCATTGTGAGTGTGACCGCTGATCATCAGATCAACGCCTGAAGCTTCAGCAGCTTCGAGTCCATGAGGGCGATGGTACAGTAAAATACCGAAAGCCTGTCTATCAACTTCCATTTTGACGAGCTCTTGTTCAACCTGATGCGCATCATCACGATCATCAATACCCAAAACCTGAACATCCTCTCGATGATGGATGGCATTGGTACGAAGTACGTTTACACCCAGTGCGCGCATCGTCGCCAGGATCCCATCCAGGTCCTCGTATCGCTCATGGTTACCAATGGTAAAATAAATTGGGCACTCCAGAGTACGAAGCACCGCTAACTCTTCTTCAGCCACTCCGCTAGCATCAATAAAATCGCCCGTAATGCAAAGAAACTCAGGCTGCAATGCCTGCACCTTGCGGATCACTTGCTCGAGAAACGCTTTGCTGCGCGAACCAATGTGTACGTCAGTAATCTGCACAAACCGCAAAGGACCTGTTAAGAGGCTGGATTCAAAAGTGACTTTCTTAACCACGGTGATAAGCGCAAACAGGATACCTACCAAAGAAATAGTTATGGATATTCCGAGTACTGTCACCGCCGCAGACCAAACATCGACCAGGCCCAGCAGTACTGCAATTTCGAAAACCAGCAGAATCATCAACAAAATTGGACTCAGGCCAAGCAAAAAGTCCGCGACATGCCGCAAGCCCCTGGCAAGCGGCCACTTGACATCTCGCAGCAGCCAGCGACTGACTACCTGGCTTGATGCGATCGGAATAAGCAGTAAGGCGGTTACCAGCGGGCTTAGATTAAGCCAATCACACAACCGAAGTACCGGATAAACAAATAGGGGGATATGCACAGCCAGGAAAATCGCAATAAAGGCGCGCAGTCCCGACGGTCTTTTCTGAAGGTTGTTTGTTGTATCAGCAGAACTCATTCGACCTCATTGTCATCAACCAGACTGATGACTTTCCAACCCGCATCGGGTCGCCAGTCGTCAGCATCTGTTACCAGACGTAACCGATCAGAAGTATCTATCGCAAACAGGATCACCGCCTTATCGGCATATTTTCCCAAATACTGTTCCAACCCAAATTCCACCGTTAACCCTGTTTCCTTGGTCACCCAATTGTCACGAAGGTGTCCTAACACCTGATTATGCGTCACGTCCTCTCCAAACAGGTGTTTACCCCGCAGGCGCTTGCCGATTCGGTGCTTACCATTTTGTTTACCTTCCGCAGAAGTCGGCAGTTCATAGAGATGCTCAGACCCAAACTCTCGCCTGTAATGCATTGCGGTCAGTACATCAAAGTTTGCGCGACCGGACAGACTGATCAAATTTCCAATACCTGACAAGTCAAGGTATCGATCCGCATGGTCTGAGATGGGATTTCCAAAATAAGTTTCGATTCCGTCCATACGAGCCTGACTGATGTGATCCCAATCGCTATCAGCGATAACCACCCTCACGTCATTTACTGCCAGCGTTTGGGCAATCATTCTGCCAACCCTTCCGCCGCCAATAATCAGATATCCCGAAGGTGCCGGGTCACGAACACCGAGAAAACCTGCGAGCGGTTTTGCCGTCACGCTTTGCAGCACAACAGTGCTGATGATCACCAGAAAGGCAAGCGGTACTAACAGGTTCGCGCCAGGCGCACCTTCCTGCTCTAATCTCAGGGCAAAAATCGCCGCAACCGCAGCACATACGATTCCCCGCGGCCCTATCCAGGCGATAATAGTTTTCTCGCTAAGACTTAAATCACTGCCGATGGATGAAACAAATACCGAAATAGGTCTAGCGATCAAAATGATGCCCGCTACCACGAGCATCGAGGTCCAACCTACAGCGACAAAGCCGGCAAGGTCTATTCGCGCTGCCAGGACAATAAACAAACCGCTGATAAGGAGCAGTGACAGGCTCTCTTTAAAGTCCAGTATGTCATCGACATCAACACCACGTTGGTTCGCAACGATCATGCCAAATATCGTGACGGCAAGCAGCCCGGACTCGTGCAACATTGTTTCGGACAGCGCAAAGGCAACGAACACCATCAACAAAGTAAAAGGGCTGCGCAGATATTCAGGCAACCAATGCTTTCGCAGGATATGGGACAAGCCGAACCCAAAGATGATGCCTACGCCCGCGCCGATACCAACAACCTTCAGAAACAGCGCCAGGATATCTATAAAGACGTCGGAACTCTGGGAAGCGATATAAAAGTCAAATGCGAGTACGGCCAACAAAGCCCCGATGGGGTCTATGATAATTCCCTCCCATCGCAGGATATCGGCAACCCGCTTCACAGGCCGCACCGTGCGTAACATCGGGACAATAACCGTCGGTCCGGTCACCACCACCATAGCGCCAAAGAGAAATGCCATGTCATAGTCGAAGCCGATCGCCAGGTGTGCAATCACGCTGGTAATCACCCAGGTTATCAGCGCACCAACAGTTACCAGGTTTCTAACCGTCGAGCCAATTTCCTTCAACTCTGACAGCTTTAGCGTAAGTGCGCCTTCAAAAAGAATAACGGCAACTGACAAGGAAATAATCGGAAACAGCAGATCACCGAACAAGGCATCCGGGTCCAGTAACCCGGCCACGGGACCGACCAGAATACCAAAAATCAACAGGAACAGAATGGCTGGCAACCTGACTCGCCAGGCTGCCCATTGAGCCACTGCCGCGAGTAAACCGATCCCGGCAAGGGCAAGCAAAGGAGAAATACCAGGGCTTTCAATCACAACAAAAACTACCTTAGTGAACTTCCGAGAATATCCCGGGCGATAATGTGGCGTTGCACTTCTGATGGTCCCTCACCAATCCGGCGTATTCTCATCTCCCGATACCAACGTTCAAATGGAAAATCCTTCGTTACACCATAGCCTCCATGGATCTGCATCGACCTGTCCACGACTCTCGATGCACCTTCTGTAGAAACCAGTTTCGCCATCGCAGCCTGTTTCCTGAATGGCTCACCCCTGTCTGCAAGGTCTGCCGCCTCAAGCGTCGCCCATCTGGCCTGCTGGATATCTATTTCATTATCGACCAGCATCCACTGGATCGACTGACGGGAGGATAAAGGCGCACCGAACGTCTCGCGAATCTTTGAGTATTCCAATGCCATTTCATGCGCTTTAATAGCGACGCCAATGCACCCGGCACTATAAGGGATACGTTGCCTGGACAAACGGTCATTTGCGATGGCAAAACCTTTGTTAACCTCACCCAGCACATTCGCATGCGGCACCCGCATGTCTTCGAATTGCAACTCGGTCGCATAATGTGCGGAGCGCAGCGTGTGCACAATACGCCGGACATGAAACCCAGGAGTATCTGTGTCCACAATGAAACAAGTGACCCCTCCCCGCCCCTTGTCCGGCGATGTTCTCGCAAAAACCAAACCAAAGTCAGCACGGTCGGCACCTGAAATAAATATTTTTGATCCATTGATGACCCAGTCATCGCCGTCCCGGACAGCGCGAGTCTGAATCGCCCGTGCCGGATCGGACCCGCCGGATGGCTCTGTCAACCCGAAGAACCCTCGCTTCTCGCCACGCAGTGTCGGGTAAAGGTAGTTTTCTTTCTGGGCGTCGCTGGATTCGAACAACTGTGCAAGACCAGCCCCACCAAAAACCCCATAGCAGGGCGCATACAAACCAGCACGGTGCTGGGATATTTCCATCGAAATCAAGGCCTGGGTCACCATGTCGAGATCAGGCCCACCATATTCCTTCGGAATTCCTAATCCAAAGAGCCCCATATCCTGCACTATCGCCTTTAGCCGACTCGAATCTTCTTCCGGTAGTTGATCCGTATCGGGGTCAAGGTTAATTTCGAGGGGCACTATTTCTTCGCGCACAAACCGGCGAACCATCCGCACGACCATGTCCTGTTCCTGGGTGAGTTGCAGTTGCAACGTTAGCTCCCTTCTTTTGTCTTTATTGGCATTTTTGGCACCGCTGTTACGGACAATCGTCCTAGTCCAGCGGTTTCCTGTGCTGTATTTTCTGTTGGATAGGAACCATGATCCGAAAAATGAACCATGAGTAATTCCCGGCAACGTGTTCGGTAGGCCATGTTTACCTCTACCCTGAAAAATGGCCACCTGCCCAGCCAGTTAGCCAACTCTCCTTTCAAGCCAAACAGGCTTCGCCCCCCGGCAAACCCAATATAAACAACCTCATGATTCTCGTTGGCAAGTTGAAACACGCCTAATTGACCAGGCAGACTGGCTACTAACTCAGGATCCAGCGTCAACCAGGGTTTTTCGAGTCGAACGCCCATTTTTCATCACATAAGTGTCTTAGAGACAGGGACGTTAACAGAGCAGTTATTAGATTGAAAACGCAATTCCAGGCAGTTCCCACAGGGGTTATTCACCTTTACAACGCACCCCAGACACACGACGACCTGAGCCCTGAAATGAAAAACGTACTTCGACCTTGGAATGCGCGCTGGAGGATCATGCAATAAAGCACGGCACACGAAGGCTAGCCTGCAAACAAACGCTGATCTTCTGGCTGCTCTATAGGCGAGGACTTTAAAACTTAGCGCTTAGAGCTTAGAGCTTAGAGCTTAGAGCTTAGAGCTTAGAGCTTAGAGCTTAGAGCTTAGAGCTTAGAGCTTAGAGCTTAGTCATCGAAAGGCTCGGCGCCAAAACCGACTATCATGACTTTGACTTCTTCGAGCATAACATCGAGTTCTGCCTCATCCGTCCCCCGCATGACCAGGTTGGTACCATAACCTTCCTGCCGATAGAACGGATAACTGCCCAGGTCGACTTCAGGATGCAGGTCCTGAATCTGTCCCAGTTGAACCGCCACCTGACCTTCGCTCAGGTAGGCGCCAATAGATCGCGATCGAACCGGATCACCGCCATTCAATCGTTCTTTGGTCAACGTACTGACCATCGCCTGCATCACCATTGGGACACCGGCCATGACATACACATTCTCGATTTGGAAACCATGGGGACCTGACGTCGGGTTTTCGATAAGTATTGACCCTTCAGGAACACGCGCCATACGCAGGCGGGATTCCATCACCTCCGGCGGCGCTTCCCGTCGTTCAAGGATCTCGACAATCTCGGGGTGCATGTAGAGTTCAACACCGAATGCCCTGGCAATACAGTCGGCCGTAATATCATCGTGAGTCGGCCCAATACCCCCCGTCGTAAACACATGATCGTAGGTCTGACGACACTCATTCACCGTCGAGACAATCGTTTCCTCTACATCCGGAATAACCCGGGCATGAACCAACCGCACACCGACTTCGTTCAACGCCGTAGCCAAGTGCTGCAGGTTGGTATCCTGGGTTCGACCAGAGAGAATTTCATTGCCGATGATAATCAGGCAACCGGTAACGATTTTGGACATATGGCTTCTACAACTTCAACGAACGGTAATGATAGAGCCCCCGGCGCTACTTGGCTATTCCTGTCGGAATCTAATCGCCTCGCTGCCCCAGGCCCTCGCAAGCACCAGGTCCTCTCGTTTTGTGGCTTCGCCACCGCCGTCAAGACCACGAACCTTTTAGCGGGTAACCATTCACCCGGTTTCAGGAGCACTTCGCTATACTGCTGTCAGTAGCTTTGTTGATCTGACCAGAAAAACTCTATATAGATACTCACTTTTTAATTTTGTCTATTCCGACATTGCATGAGGAAAGCGCTGATTAAGATGATTTTGCCGTAAAAACAAGGCTAGCACACACCGAGAACATCACGAATACGCTGTAAATTCGTGTTGTTCGGTGCCGGTTCAACCTTAGCATCGCGGGAAAACCTTAACCAGAGATTCGCTTCCATAAAAGGGCTCTATGAAAACTGCTTCTGAAGAACTTGATCACATCCTTATCCGGGGAGCCCGGGAACATAATCTGAAGTCTGTTGAAGTCAAAATTCCGAAGCGAAAACTGGTCGTATTAACGGGCGTCTCAGGCTCCGGTAAGTCTTCCCTGGCTTTTGACACCCTGTATGCGGAAGGTCAAAGGCGTTATGTGGAATCACTGTCTGCTTACGCACGGCAGTTTCTAGGCCAGATGGAAAAACCGAAATATGACACCATTAGGGGCTTGTCGCCGACCATCTCCATCGAACAAAAAACCACCTCCCGAAACCCAAGATCCACTGTCGGCACTATTACCGAAATCTCTGATTACCTCCGGGTACTCTATGCACGGGTCGGGCGCCAGCATTGCCATGAATGCGGTAAGCCGGTGCAGGGACAGACCGCCCAGCGGATTGTCCAGGAGCTGCTGAAAAGGAAAGGCTCCCGTATTTATTTGTTAGTGCCTTTGCTTGTTAACCGCAAGGGCGAACATCGCGAAATGATCGTAGATGCGCGCCTACAGGGTTTCGTTAGGCTAAGAGTCGATGGCGAGTGGGTAAGAAGCGATGAAATCGAAGCGCTCGACAAGCGCAAGAAACACACGGTCGAAGCTGTCGTAGACAGAATCGTCATCAAACCCGATGCTGAAGAACGATTGACCGAAAGTGTCGAATCTGCGCTTCGGTACGGCGCAGGCAGTTTGATTGCCGCCGTAGAAGGCTCGAAAGATCAATTGTTCTCCGAGTCGTTTTCCTGCAGTCATTGCGGCATTTCGTTTCCTGTGTTGATGCCGCAATCGTTTTCATTTAACAGCCCCCAGGGTATGTGCCATGAATGTAATGGCCTTGGTACACAGGTCGCCTTTGATCCGGACCTAGTCATTCCCGATAAAGACCTCACTTTAAAACAAGGCGCGCTGAAACCTATCGGAATGATCGATGATGATAAAAAATCTATGGGCGCTGTGTTCCACCGGCAGATGTTCAAATACCTGAAGGTCCCCTTGGACAAGCCCTGGCGGAAGCTCACAAAAAAACAGCAGAAAACCATCCTTTTCGGCACCGGCGAGAAACGATACAAGATCAATTGGGGCAGCCACGGCACCAGCATGTCCCGATACGAGGGATTGCTGAATCGGCTAATGAGACGATTTAGGAACACCCGGTCGGAAGGAATGAAACGCTGGTATTCGCAATATCTTGCCAACACACCCTGCCATACCTGTGATGGGGTCCGACTGCGCGCGGAAAGCGCCGCGGTTCGTGTCGGTGACGCGACCATCGTTGAGGTTTCCTCCTGGACGATAGATAGAACTTACAATTTTTTTCACCGCCTGAAACTACCAGGCGCAGCCGCAGAGATAGCCGCCGAAGTGCTAAAGGAGATCTGTAACCGGTTGGGCTTCCTGAATTCAGTTGGGCTCTCTTACCTTTCCCTGGACCGGCTGGGACCTTCTCTGAGTGGCGGGGAATCACAGCGTATTCGCCTCGCATCGCAAGTGGGTTCTGAACTCAGCGGCGTTATTTACATACTGGACGAGCCCAGTATTGGCTTGCACCAACGGGACAATGAAAAATTGTTGGCCACACTCTACCGAATGAGAGATATCGGGAACACCGTCATTGTGGTCGAACACGACGAAGATACCATCCGCGCCGCTGATTTCGTTATCGACTTCGGCCCTGCAGCGGGAGTCCTCGGAGGGCAAATCGTACATGCCGGGACGCCAAAGAGTCTTGAGAAAAACAAACAGTCCATCACTGGCAACTACCTGTCAAAACGAAGCCGGATTGAAATTGCTGATGAAAGGCGGGTCCCCGTCGGACACATTTCAGTAAAGGGTGCTGCTGCGAATAACCTGAAAAGCATCGATGTGGACTTTCCATTGGGCGTTATGACGGCGGTTACGGGCGTCTCCGGCGCGGGTAAATCAACCCTTGTAAACGATATCCTGCACCCTGCCCTCGCAAGACAAATTCATCAATCCACACAAAGAGTAGGGGAGCATTCACGCATTACCGGGCTTGAACAGCTGGATAAGGTGGTTGCAATCGACCAGAAACCCATCGGTAGAACCCCGCGCAGCAACCCCGTAACCTACATCAAGGTTTTTGACGAGATTCGCATGTTCTTCTCTCAGCTTCCCGGATCCCGAATGCGGGGATATAAACCGGGCAGATTTTCTTTTAACGTCAAAGGCGGCCGGTGCGAAGACTGTCGGGGGGATGGTGTCCGGAAAATCGAGATGCACTTCCTGTCTGACGTTTATGTTAAGTGTGACGAATGTGACGGCAAGCGATTCAATGATGCGACCCTCGAGGTGAAATATAAGGGCAAATCAATTGCAGACATTCTGGAACTCACCGTGGCTGAAGCTGCTGAGCACTTTTCTGAACACCCACGAATCGTTAGCAAACTGCGACTGCTAGTGGACGTGGGGCTTGACTACCTGCATATGGGACAACCCTCCTCAACCCTTTCCGGTGGCGAAGCACAAAGGATCAAGCTTGCCAAAGAACTCTCAAAGATAGCGACCGGCAAGACTTTTTACATTCTGGATGAACCAACGACCGGGCTGCATTTCGACGATGTCAAAAAACTCCTCGGAGTACTGAATCGACTGGTCGAGGCGGGAAACACCGTCACCGTTATTGAGCACAACCTTGACGTTATCAAAACCGCCGACTGGATCATCGATCTGGGGCCCGATGGCGGACCTGCTGGCGGAGAAATACTCGCCAGTGGAACCCCTGAAGAGATTGCAAATAACACGAACTCTGACACCGGGAGATACCTGAAGCCGATCCTACGTTCAAGGCAAGGAAAGAAAAATGTTAGGCAAACCTGACCCCCACCAGGAAATAGCAACTCAAAAAGTAGAACGCGTTACAAATATCTCATAAACAGATTGACCTCATATATGGACTGAACTACAGTTAACAAAATCAGTCAATTCTTTGAGCTGGTTGGACATTCAGAAATAACACCCTTGGGGGGAATCAATGAAGCTATCAAGGATAGCCAAGACGCGTGTACTTGGCTCATCGGTTGCACTAATGTTAAGTGCTTCCGTCTACGCCGAATCCAGCGATGTTCTGGAAGAAATTATCGTCACAGCCCGACAGCAATCAGAAACACTTCAGGATGTACCCGTAACGATTGCGGCACTGACTGAAGCAGACCTTGATCGGTACAACATCACAAATCTTGTTGACGCGGCCAAAATGATACCCAACATGGTCATTGCACAAGGTGGCTCCGGCAATGGTTCCAGCCTGCGGCTTCGTGGTATCGGGTCGAGCTCTATTTCTGCTGCATTCGACCACTCAGTTGCGATTAACCTCGACGGTGTCGTTGTTAACCGCGGACGGTTTATCCACAACTCGTACCTGGATATGCGTCAGCTCGAAGTACTGAAAGGGCCTCAGTCGCTCTACTTCGGTAAGAGCGCAACGGCTGGTGTCATCTCAATCACAACGAATGACCCCGGTGATGAATTTGAACTCCAGTTCGGTGGCGGCATTGAAACAGAATACGACGGCACCTTTTATGAAATGGTCATCTCTGGCCCGATCTCGGATACTTTTGGTGCCCGCCTGGCCGTCGGTGGTTCAAAGAACGACGAACTCTTCGAAAACTACTCCTTCGCAAATGACCCAAACGCCTCATTCAATGGCGCCAGCAAGTACTATGGTGACGAATCAACCAACATACGTCTAACGCTGGTCTGGGAACCTACCGACAACTTCAAAGCCAGATTAAAGTACAACTACTCGGAGTTTGACAATGAGGGCGGCGGTACAGCCTGGTCAGAAGAATTTTGCCCTGAAGGCGCTCACCAGCAAACTGTCGTTTTGGGAGCTGTGTTCTTCCAGGGCGTTGATGATTGCAAAATCAATGGTAATACATCCAAGATCGGTCTTAACCCAGCACTACGTCCTGGTTTACCCTTCGGCTATGACGATGGCCAACCGGGTCTTGAGCAAGAAACCGATTTCATTTCATTGCAAATGGACTGGGACATCAACGCGAACCACACCCTTACATCCATAACCGGCTGGGTCGATCTCGAGCACGTGGAACTCGACGATTACAGTTACGGCGCTGGTGTTTTCGGCGGGCTGCATAACAATCTTTATGAAAGTCTTTCGCAGGAATTTCGTGTCAACAGCCACTATGATGGTGCAATTAACTTCCAGGCAGGTTTATTCATGCAGGAAATTGAGCAGGAGTTCGACGCCTATCAGTATGCTGCAAATATTGGGCTCTTGGCGCTTGATCCAATCACCGGTAACGGATACGACTACAATAAACACCATTTCCTGGATACGGACGTGCTCTCAGCTTTTGTGGCAGTCTATTGGGATATCAATGATAGAACCGAGGTGACTCTCGGCGCTCGCTACACTGAGGAAGACAAGAAAGGCAAAATCGAAATTCCTTACGTTCACCTGTTCCTGCAGGGCACTTTCAGCGCGCCACCGGTGATTGACGGACTCGATTTTGAAGATGACAACATCTCTCCTGAAATTGCTATCAATTACTATCTGAATGATGACGTTAGCGTCTTCGCCGCCTACAAAGAAGGCTTCAAATCAGGAGGCATCGATAACAGCGCCCTACCGACAGCTACACTAAGCCCTCCAGATGGTGATTTTGGATTTCTTGTCTACCAATCTGAGGAAGCAGAAGGCTTTGAAGTTGGTATGAAAGGAAACTTCCTCAGTAACTCACTGCGACTCAATGCGACCATTTTCACTTATGAGTACACAGACCTTCAAGTTCAGTTGTTCGATTCAACTGCGATCCAATTCCAGACATTCAACGCGTCAGCGCTTGAAACAGAAGGCCTGGAGTTTGACCTGCTTTGGAATACCAACGTCGAGGGTCTGACCGTCAGGTCCGCGTGGGCTTGGACTGACACGGTTTACTCTAAGGATTTCGTCAATGCAACAGGCGAAAACCTGAAAGGCGAAGACGGCGCTGGTAGTGCAGACATTACCGGTTATGTGGGCTTCACGTATGACAGAGAATTAACGGGTAATTGGCGTTTCAACGTGTCTGCTGACGCCCGTTTTACTGACGACTACGCTTGGTCGGCAACCTTGAACCCGTTCATGCAAGATTCTTTCTGGACCTCAGATGCTGCCATCAATGTTTACTCTACTGATGGTTCACATGAGTTTAGCCTGATCGCTCGTAACCTCACTGACGAGTACTACATTATCGGTGGAGGCGCAATCCCGGGCAGGGTTCCAACCAGTAATACGGGAGCCAACACGCTCGACCAGGCGGCTACCACACCACTAGGGAGAACAATGACGCTGCGGTACAAGTACTCAATGTAATTGCAGTCGATAGCGAAATAAAAAAAGGCGGCCATTGGCCGCCTTTTTTTATGAAATTTTTCAATTCACGTCCCCCTGAATATCCCGAACGGTCGTGTTGTTCATTAACTTCCGAATCTTCGGATTGTTGCGCAAGGCTTCCAGGTCAAACGACTGAACCGCTCGCATCAATTCGGGGTCACTTAGAACCGCCTGCATATCCGGATCATTTTGTAGTTCAAGAATACTGCTCATCATCCGGGGGGCACTGGAGATCGAAGATTGCAATGACTGCACCGATGACTGACTTGCCTGTTTCATGCTGTCCAGGGAATCTAAAGACCATGTTGGCACGGTATCGTAACTAATCGACTTCACCTGGTGCTGCGGCAGCGTTATCACGCCCAGTGAATCCGTTTTTACTTTATAACTGCCGGACTGCAGCGAGACTACTTCACCATTAATTGTACTTCCATCCTGTAGCACAATTTTCTCTGCATTCGCTAATGCGCCGAAGAAAAGAAACAAGCCTGTTGCTGTCGCTTTGATTGCTATTCTATATTTCACCTTGGCTCCAGCAATTATTGAGTGATCAATTTCGCACATCCGGCAAGTCGGATCGACCCATTTCATCTAAATTCAAGACCGCCTCATTCACCTGGTCTGACAATCAGTTTGCAGGCTTATGAGCCTGCCTGTATGTTAAGTCGTTTTACGCAGACGTTATCAATGACTGACTTTGTCCCCGAAGAGGTTCCCGTTAGACTCGCGGCGACGGTCATGCTGATCGATGATCGGCCTGATCTTCAGGTCTTCATGATGGAGCGACATGCCAATACAGTCTTCGCCGGCGGGATGTGGGTGTTTCCGGGCGGCGCCGTAGACCATCAGGACGACGACAGCTACTTTTCAGGTATCGCGACCCATCGAACAGACAACGATGCCTCAGAATTAATGAACCTCGAAAACGGTGGCCTTGCTTATTACATGGCAGCCATACGGGAAACCTTCGAAGAAGCTGGCGTATTACTCGCGCTGCACCAGGAAGACGAGTCTCCGCTTAATATCGCAGAGGCTTCCACAGCCAGATTCCAGCAATACCGGGATCAACTTAACGCCGGAGAAATAGAACTCAAGACAATCCTCGAAAAAGAATCCTTGATGGCCGATATTAGTAAAATGCACTACATCGCAAGATGGGTTACCCCTTTAGGCTCGCCGCGGCGGTTTGATGCCCGCTTTTTTATCGCCCGGATACCCAGCCTTCAAATCCCGATCCATGACGATGGGGAGCTGGTGAACTCGGTCTGGATGTCTCCCCGTGAAGTCATTGAAAAAGCAGCAACCGATGAGATGGTGTTGATGTCTCCGACGCTTCGAATGGTGAAGTCGCTGGCCGAATTCGATTCAGCGGACCAGGTTATAGCATCAGCCTCATCAAACCCAGAGGACCATCGTGTGCGGGTCCACAAAGACTCCGGCATCATCGTGCTGCCAGGCGAAGCCGGATACAGCGACGCACTCACCGACGTCGAATCCGGCTGGATGCGCCTGCGGCGTACCTAATCAAGCGCCTGCGGCGTACCTAATTAAACCTGCGGCGTACCTAATTAAACCTGCGGCGTACCTAATTAAACCTGCGGCGTACCTAGCAGATTTAACTCCCTCCGTCCCCTTTAAAAAATTCACTCAAAGTCGTTCTCGAGGCGGGTAAGCCAATAGTCGGCATCAAAAGACTCATTACCCAGCAGGTAGCGCCAGAACTTGATTCTATTGATGTACTCCAGACGACTGGTGTCGAACTCAAACCAGGGTTCCGATTCAGTCAGGATCGAATGAATATGATCAGTGGTCCTTTCGTTACCAACCCAAAATATAGGCCTCTGCTGAAGGTGATCATCAGGAAGATCTGACAAATCCCAAAGGCGCACCTGCTTTTCAGTCGGGCACAGCCTGATCTTGAACATATACCGCAATTTGTCACTACGGTTAGCACCGCCGCCATGCCAGATGCCCATATGCATAATCAGCAATGTACCTGCGGGACAGACAACATGTTGCTGACCGAGGATGTTCTGGTATCGACCAATACTCGCTTCACTCACACGGCGTAGATGGGACCCGGGAATGAACCGCGTCCCCCCCATCTCTACAGTGACTTCATGTGGGAAATACATTAATTGGATATCGAAGGCACGCCGCGGGTCGATGGTAGAATCCTGGTGCGTATGCTGCGCTACCGGCGCTTCACGCTCGTAATAGGTTAGTGGGAAAGTGATATGCAGGAAATGATGGTCCAGCACTGGCTTGCTCCCAACCAAAGACTCAACCGCTCCGGTGACGACAGGAAGTGCCATTAACTGTGAGATGGCACTTTCCGCCGGGTATGCGTTCGCGAGAGATATCCCCGCAGGCACGACAGGTACAGACCCAAGCTGCATGATGCTGCCGTAATGCGCCTCCGGTGATGCAACGTCTCCTTCTGTTACATCTCCGAGCTCTGCCAGGAACTGTTGATTGATCTCTTCCGGAACCACGCCATCAAACCGGAGAAAGCCCCGGGCAGCAAAAGTCGCCATCTGTTTAGAATTGAGCAAAGTCACGAATCATCCTCCACAAGTTTTTCAAAGAAGAATTCGTACTTCAGGTAGTCAGTCTGGAATTCCGAGCCCTGCTCATGCGTCACAAGGGGGCTGGCCTGAATTAGTCGCCAACCATCGCGAAGCGCATGGAGACCGGTCTTATAGGGCACCTCGGCCTGATCCCCAGACATATGACTGTTTTTACCGGTGCCATCGTAAAAGGCCCACGCGACCACACCGGTGTCCAGCGCTGAGCTTTTCAGGTACAACACCATGACCTGTTGTCGAATTGACATTCGTGATACCCATTAAAAAACCTAACCATATCATTGATTTAGCGCAGGAACGGGCTTCACGCCATCTTCGCTTAATTCAAGACCTGACACTTATTGATTGAAAATGGAGAAAATCATGAATATAATGGAGATTATTCCATATTGTGCAATGCATCACCATGACGAGACGGGACCAGATTACCAGAATGGCAAGAACAGACCTGATCATGTTGGGCGCTCTGGCGCTTTCAATATCAGCATCAGCGCTGGCTCCTGGTGTCCGCAATTCATCTGAATCAATGGTTTACGCCTCTCCTGCACAACCGGTCGATACCTTATCAACTAATCAGGTGGTCATCACCGATCAGGTGGACATCACCGAAGTTTCAAACATCGCATCCGAAATCCTGCCGAGCTCGGAGGTAGAAAGTAGATCCTACCCATCCAAACTGCCTGATTTTTCTGCCATCAACGATGTCAGGACCAAAAAGCAGATGTTTTTCAGCTACATGTTGCCAAAGATCCGCCAGGCAAACGACAAGATACTCGCCAACCGTCGTCTGCTGATGATGATCCGCGACGATCTCACCACAGGCGATGTACTTGACGAGGACGATATCCAGTTTGTCGGCTCGTTAAAGGCTCGCTACAGGATCAGGCAACAAACCAGCCTGCGCTCGACCGTTGACGATCTGTTGATCAGGGTAGACGTGGTTCCCGAGTCCCTGGTACTTGCACAGGCAGCCAACGAGTCCGGCTGGGGGACGTCAAGGTTTGCCAGACAGGCAAACAACCTGTTCGGCGTCTGGTGCTTCAGCAAAGGCTGCGGACTAACGCCAAAAAATCGCGACGAGGGTCTCAATCACGAGGTGGCAAAGTACGAGTCGGTCCAGGAAGGTATCATTGCCTACGTTCACACCATTAATACCAACCCGGCATATATCCACTTGAGGCGTATTCGGGCGACCACACGATCAGAAGAACAACACTTCAGCGGACACGCCCTTGCAGAAGGGCTCCTGAAATACTCCAGTCGAGGCATCGACTATGTTCGTGAAATTCAACAGCTGATCAGGGTAAACGATCTGCAGAAATATACCCTTCCACTACAGGCGTAGAGCCCTTCTTGCTGTACCACGTTTATCATATCAAGGATCTTTCCAGGCCTGGTTCGGCGCATCTCGTCAAACTGGCAAACGACGATATAACCAAACAGATACAAGCCGCGGGCCATGGGGTTTTCGGTATCTTTGCCTCACTGTTTGGCCTGGCCAGCAACGAAATTTACCTCGTGACCTTTGGCAAAACACAGACATCACTCTCATTCCCTGATGACGTGCAACTTCTCTCTAGCCATTTATTTAACCCCACTCTCCGGCCACTGGATCATCAACCCAGAACAAGACCGGGCGTCTATGTCTTTCGATGGTTCAGTGTTTTGCCTGACGCTGTCGATGAAATTATCCAACTTTCCTACAACGCCTGGCCAACTTTCGAGGGGAGTTTTGAAACAGAAGTACAGGGGCTTTTCGTTGAGGCAACCGGACAACCTTCAGAAATGCTACTGATCACCTGGTACAAAAACTTGAGCGTCTGGGAAGAATCGAGGCACCCACCTGAAGATGCTCGGGAGAGTTTTCTGCGAAGGCATCAGCTCACCTTGAACGCCAAACCCATCGCAACCATGCTCAATATGCCTGAAAGTCAGAGCCAACTGGTATCACACTCTTAGGAGGCGTCCAGGTAGAGCAACCGCCACAGGGTCGCCGCGACAAGCGCATGATCAATGGCGCCACTTTGCAAAAGTTCAGGCAGGTCTTTCATCGGAACCAGCTCAACTTCGGTGTGTTCCGTCGAAGTGTTGGCTATTTCACCGATCGCTTCGCACTGCCTTGCGACATAAGTATGAAGCTTGTTGGAGAACAGTGCCGGATTTGGGTTCAGCACGCCAAGTGACTCAACGCTGCCTGCCTGATAAGCAGATTCCTCCAGGCATTCACGAACCGCAGCCACCTGAGGGTCCTCACCTGGATCGACCATACCTCCTGGGATTTCCAACGATATCCCTTCGCTGCCATGGCGAAATTGGCGAACAAAAACAACTTCATCATCCACGGTAATCGGCACTATATTGACCCAATCCGCCGTATCAATAAAAAAGAAATTATGTTCATTTCCCATTCGCGGACAAATCGAAGTCGACTCATTGACAGTAAACACCCGGCAGTCAACAAGCTTCCTGCTAGCCTTTCTTATCCAGGGACGTATTTCACTCATTTAATTACCCTTGAAGTTAGGCGTACGTCGTTCAAGAAAGGACGCGACACCTTCCTTGTGATCTTCAGACTTAAAACACTCCGCCAGTGCCTTGGTGTGGTTAACCATGTGCTCACCGACATTCGAACCCAGCCCTTCGTAAACCAATGCCTTAATACGCTGGTGGGAAAAGGGCGAACCCTTCAAAATTGCATCCGTGAGTTGCCTTGTTTTGCCCTCGAGCTCTTCCGACTCAAAAACGCCGGAAATAAATTTAAGTTCATGCGCTTCCCCGGCTGAAATAAACTCACCGGAATACAGCAACCACAGCGCCTGCGAGGTTCCAATAAGTCTTGGCAACAACCAGCTCCCGGCGCCGGTATCAGGAACCAACCCTCGATGGGAAAAGTTCCAGGCAAAGCGAGCCCGGTTTGAGGCGATCCTGATATCACACTGGGATGCGAATTCAGCCCCCATACCTACTGCAGGACCATCAACAACACCAATCACGGGTTTAGGGCACTCAATGATAGGCCACCATTTACCTCTCTCCTCTGCGGAGCCGCGAAGACCTCGCTTTTCCCCTGGTATGGAAGACAGGTCTGACAGGTCAGTTCCTGCACAGAAAGCCCCGCCCGTTCCTTTCAGGACCACCACACGCGCGTCGTCATCTTCACCGGCCCGGGAAAATGCTGCGATAAAGTCGCCTAGCATCGCAAAGCTCATTGCATTCTTTTTCTCGGGGCGATTCATCGTAATGGTACAAACCCCATCAGCGACGTCATACAAAATCCACTCACTCATCATCAACTCAATCCATCAACTGGTATTGCGGCACCGTGCACTGCAACCGCAGCGTCAGATGCCAGAAACCCTATCACACTGGCCAGCTGTGACGGGGGAACCCAAGTGCTGTGGTCCGCTTCAGGCATGTCTTCCCTGTTCCTGGGTGTATCAATCGTGCCCGGCATAATGCAATTGACATTAATCTGCTGCTCTCGCAATTCAGCGGCCATGGCTTCAGTGAGTCTCATCACCGCGGCCTTTGACGCTGTGTAAGCGCCCATATTCGCAAAACCCTGGGTGGCTGCCTTTGCAGCAATGTTGACTATTTTGCCACTACCCTGCTGTTGCATTTGAGGTACAACTACACTGCTTGTGTTCACGATAGAGCGGGTGTTGAGGTTAAACAAAAAGTCCCAGGTCGCATCTGAGGTCTCGTGAACCGCCTCACCCATTAAAAACCCTCCGGCAACATTACACAGGACATCAATTTGTCCCAGATCATCAATGACCTTTGACAGTACCAGCTGACAACTATCCCGACTGGTCAGATCGACTTTCTGGTATTGATGCATGGAATCTTTCACAGGAAAGGCAGAATCCAGCAACTCACGACTGTAGTCCAGAGCAACGACCCGCGCACCACTGTTCGCGAAATACTCAAATACGGCACGACCTAACGCGCCTGCGGCCCCAGTGACCACCACAACCTTACCTGCAAACACGGCTTACTCCATTTTGTTGAATAATCAGCATTATAACGAGTTCTTCCATATTTGACCTGTGCGTTACGAGCCTTTACGGTAAGGCTTGCCTCTTTAAGCTGGAAACACCGTGGAATCAGTCAAAACATTTTGCCGGGTATGCGAACCCTCATGTGGACTTGTCGCAGAAGTCGATAACAATGAAATCGTTTCCCTGAAGCCGGATAAGTCACACCCGGTAACCAAAGGTTTTGCATGCCACAAAGGAATCGCCACGCTGGAGATTCACA
The DNA here is from genome assembly GCA_012961165.1 of Gammaproteobacteria bacterium. Lineage (GTDB taxonomy): Bacteria > Pseudomonadota > Gammaproteobacteria > Pseudomonadales > Azotimanducaceae > UBA9659. Next base: position 24,161 of record DTZW01000010.1, read on the forward strand.
AGGACCCCGACAGGCTGAATTATCCTGCACGCCGATCGCCTGAGGGCGATCTTGAGCGAGTCACCTGGGATACTGCAACCAGTGAAATTGCGGTACGAATCGCTGCATTGAAACAAAAGTACGGTCCTGGATCAGTTGCCTCCTATACAGGCAACCCGCTGGCATTTAACTCACTGGCAGGACCTGCTATCGGTTCGTTTTTGCTTAACAATGAAGTTCGCCGAAATTTTTCCTCCGGGACCCAGGACTGCGCCAATAAATTCGCTGCCTCAGAAGCCGTATTTGGATCCAGCACCATCCACCCCATACCCGACATCGATAACACTGATTTCCTGCTTATCTTTGGCGCAAACCCCCGGGTTTCCCACATGAGCTTCATCTCTATTGCCGACCCAATGGAGAGCCTGCGAGCCGCCTCAAAAAGAGGTGCCGACATTCGTTTTGTCGACCCTCGCCACAACGAATCGATTAAAGGGATCGGGACCCATGTACCCGTAAAGCCGGATACAGATGTTTACCTGATGGCGGCTATTCTGCACCACCTGTTTGACCAGGACATGGTCAAACACGAGTACATTCAGGATCACGCAGATCACATAGAAGGACTCCGGTCTTTCATCGCTGAGTACAGCCCGCAGCAGGTTGCCAGTGTTGTTGGCGTCAGCGCGCAATCGATAGCGGCGTTGGCGGATGACATCGGCGCGGCAAAAAGCGCTGCCTTCTACATGTCCACCGGCGTCAACATGGGTCGGCAGGGCTCGCTCGCCTACTGGCTGCTTTTTATGCTTAGTGTCGTAACAGGCAATCTGGACAAGCCGGGCGGAAACGTTTACTCGCGTGGCTTTTATCCAGCAGCAAAAGCCGGGCGGATGCAGGGTGAAGTTAAATATGAGCCAACCCCACTCGGTGATGTGCGAAGAATTCGTGGTTCGCTACCCGGGAACCTTATGGCAGATATGATTCTTGGCGAAGATAACCCGATCAAGGGGCTCATCGTGATCTCTGGTAATCCGATTCTTTCAATGGGTTCCGGGGAAAAACTCCAAAGGGCATTCGAGCAGCTCGAATTCGTGATGGTGATTGATATCTATCCTTCTGCAACCTCTGAATACGCTGACTATGTTCTCCCGGCAACCGATATGTTTGAACGCGCAGACATCAACATCTGCGGCCTGGGGCTGCAGAAAGAACCTTTCATCCAGTACACAGATTTCATTGTACCGCCCAAGGCAGAAAGGCGACCTGAATGGTGGATTCTGCGGCAGATTGAACTGGCCCAGGGTTTCGCAACTGAAAATCGAGAGCTAGACGACTACCAGGGTGCCATCGATGAACTCGGATTGTTCAGCCGATTTGATCATATGTTGCGACAATCTAACCTCAGCATCGATGACGTCAGGTCCTCAGGCACTGTGGTACTGAACCCGGTCGCGCCGGGCAAATTTTTCAGCAACGTTATTCAGACTGAAAGCTCTCGTGTGGACTGTATGCCCGCGTCTTTCGATGAGGCCATTGGCCGATGCCGGGAACTATTCGATGAACTCGGCCGCGAACCTGAAGATCAGCTCAAAATGATTTCCCGGCGCACCAATTACATGATCAACAGCTGGTTTCACAATGTACCGTCTCTTAAGAGGCCAAAACACCAGAATAACCCGCTATATGTTCACCCGGATGATGCCAGGGCGAGAAACCTGGGCGAGGGTTCCACTGTGACGGTGAGAAATGAGTTTGGGGAAATCAAAACGGTGGTTGCCCTGGACGAGTCTCTCAAACCAGGAACAGTTGCTATTACCCACGGCTGGGGTTACCCAGGGAAAACCATGAAGACAGCAGCAAAATTTGCAGGTTCAAACGCTAACAACCTGTTGCCAACTGGCCCAGGGTCGTTCGAAAAGATCAGCAATCAGTCATTTATGACGGGCATAAAAGTTGAAGTTGAAGCAGCCTGATCAAAACCAGGCTAACCGGTGCCGAAGATCGCCTTGAAGATATAGAAGAAGATGATCGCAAGTATTGCACCAGCAGGTAGTGTGACCAGCCATGAAAGGAAAATGGTACCAACCACACGAAGATTAAGCGCATGCAGCCCTTTGGCCAGGCCAACACCCAGAACACCACCAACCAGCGTATGGGTTGTACTGACGGGCAAGCTATAAGCTGAAGCCAATACCACGGTGGTTGCTGCAGCAAGTTCTGCAGCGAAGCCACTGCTGGGGGTCAGCTCTGTGATATGCGTCCCAATCGTTTGCATTACCCGATAGCCATAGATGGCCAGACCTGCAACGATACCTGCCCCACCAAGAAATAGTATCCAGCTCGGCATTCTTGCTTTTTGAACAACGTCGCCGCCAGATTCAATAATGCTGTTGACAGCAGCAAGTGGCCCGATCGCATTCGCGACATCGTTTGATCCATGAGCAAAAGCCATGGCACAGGCCGTGAACAACATCAGCACACCAAACATACGCTCGATATTCACAATGTCATGGTTGAAAGAGGCGACTACCCGTTTGATCCTGGTCAATGCCACAACACCAATCAGGCAGACCAGACCTGCAACAACCATTGAATACAATATTGCCTGTTGAAAGGTCAGGTCCAGCCCTACGTGCTTGAGTCCCTTTACCATCGTCACCATCGAAATCACAAACCCGACCAAGAGGATGTAAAAGGGAATAACCCGTTTGGCAGAAGCAAACGGATCTGCCGTATCAAAGACGAAACGTCGAACGCTCATATACAAAAAGAAGGCAACGGTACCTGCTAGCACCGGAGAAACCACCCAGCTTGCAGCAATGTTTCCTACCTTCATCCAGTTGACCGCATCAACGGAAATGCCAACAGACGCAAAGCCAACGATAGCACCGACAATGCTATGCGTTGTTGATACTGGCCAGCCGTAAGTCGTCGCAATAAAAAGCCAAATGCCAGCCGCCAGCAACGCAGACATCATCCCGTAGACCAGGAGTTCTGGTTCATCGGAAAGTAATTCCGGATCAATGATACCTTTCCGAATGGTAGAGGTCACTTCTCCGCCTGCCAGATAGGCACCTGCAAACTCGAAGACCATTGCAATGAGTATGGCCTGCTTAATGGTGATTGCCTTGGCTCCAACCGACGTCCCCATGGCATTGGCAACATCGTTAGCACCGACACCCCAGGCCATAAAGAAACCAAAACAAACCGTCAGGATCAGCAGCGTGTTGCCAAATTCTTCTATAACGCCCATCTGCGTTCCTTAACTTGCTATTAGATACATCATGCGATTGCCAACCGTCTGGGCATCGTCAGCGATGTCTCCAATCTGGTCGATAACCCGGTACAAAAAAATCACGCTGACGGGATTCAGGTCTGCTTCTTGAGCAAACAATGCTCGCCTGAGCTTCACCTGCAAAACATCAGACTCATGCTCAGCATCATCAAGCTCTTCGAGCATCTTCTCTACTAACTCTATTTCCCGACCACTGAACCCCGTGGTGACAAGATCATTTAACTGAGCTATGACTTTCCGGGCGAGGCTCACTGCATCCAGACTTGCTTTGACAAATTCCGTTAAAGCTGGCTTCACTTCCTCTGGAAACCTCATTTTTCGGCCCAGCATCAATCCTGCAATATCTTTCGCGCCGTTGGCTATTCGATCCTGAACCTGGACGATTTCCAGCAAATGATTGCGTGACATGGGCAGGAAGAGACTCCTTGGCAGATTCAACCTGACCTTCTTTTTCAGCTCGTCTGCATCGCCTTCAAGGTCAGAAACCGCCCGGTAACGTTTTTCAGCATCTGCCCAATCAGAGCCAGACACAGCCTCAAAGAACGGAACTAACGCGAGCACACAACGCTCACAGGTCTCCATATGTTCCTGGATAGGAGATATCGGAGAGAGACCAAACAGTCTTGAGAATATCGGGGTTCTTGACACAGTTTCACTCTGCGCTGGTGGCATGGTTATGGAAGTGTGGATGTTAAGCTAAAGTCACGAAATAGCGAATACCCTAACTCGAAATTCCGCGTAAAGAAGTTGCAGGAACTGCCACCTTATTTGTGATATAAATCCCGCCCTATGGATTCCCAGCCAAATAATCGCGGACGAAAGTATATGGACACGGCAGCCGTTGTCCTGTCCGGCGTGTGCATGCTGCATTGCCTGGCACTTCCGATCGCGCTGACGATTCTGCCGATCGTCAATGTCACTCTGCTCGATGAGTCAACCTTTCACCTGATCATGATGGCTGTGATTCTGCCAATCAGCATCATTGCATTAACCATTGGGTGCCGCCAACACAAGGATAAGCTGACCCTGGTTCTCGGCACCGTTGGTCTAGGGATATTGACCATTACTGCCATCTTCGGCCACGACCTGCTAGGCCTGACAGGTGAGCGAATTGTCACCTCGATCGGCGGACTTATACTCGCTGCCGCACATATCCAGAACTATCTCTGCTGTCGCAACGACGATTGCGCACACGAACACTAGACAAACCATAAACAGCCATGAGCGGACCATAAACAGCCATGAGCGAACCATAAACAGCCAGCGACTACCAGGTTGATCAACAAGGTGGTCCTATCGGCGCCACTATCAGCGGTATTGATCTCAACAATATTGATTCAACAGCTGTCGACTTTCTCCGCAAAGCGTTAAGCGAACATCTTGTCCTGTTTTTTCGGGATCAGTCTCTGGACCCGGCAAGCCTTTTTAAACTGGCTTCGAAATTCGGCTCTCCTGTAACCTACCCTTTCGTAAAAGGATTAGCCGGTTTTCCTGAGGTGGTCGAAGTCATTAAAAGACCTGAAGACACGCTCAATTTTGGGGGCGTCTGGCATTCAGACACGACCTATCTGGAAACACCGGCAATGGGTGCCCTCTTGTATGGCGTCGACATACCTGAGCAAGGTGGCGACACCATGTTCACCAACATGTACAACGTATTCGATTCGCTTTCAGCAGGAATGCAAAGCTTCCTTGGATCGCAGATGGCGATAAACGATGCGGATAACGAAGCCATCAGGGCTACCCGCCCGCTATCCACCAATAAAGGGCTACGCGCTACGCACCCGGTTGTAAGAACGCACCCCGTGACTAAAAGGCCGCTGCTCTATATCAACAAGGCGCACACCACACGATTTGCCGGTATGTCTGAACGCGAGAGTGCGCCGATTCTGGACTTTCTATTCGAGCGAATCATGCAACCGGAGTTTTCGTGCCGATTCCAATGGCAACGCGGCAGCCTGGCATTTTGGGACAACCGTGCATGCCAGCACTACCCGCTGAATGACTACCAGGGAGAATTAAGAAAAATGCTTCGCGTGAGCCTTGCCGGTGACAAACCACGCTAGCCATCACAACGTAAGGTTACCGGCACCATCAATACGAGCCGCTCTGCCGCAATATTCAGTCACCTGCATATCCTGCAGGATGTCGGGATCCGAAGAATTAGCCCAGGTTCGCTCACCATTGGGCGTTAAACACGCAAAATGACCAACCGCGGGCTCATCACCCGAGAACATGACCGTATAGGATTCGATGGTCACATCACCGTCATAATCCACCAGCCATTCCCTGGTTGGGCAGGCATCAACTTCCGCCTGGAGGTTCTCGTGCTTGTAATCGCCTTTCGGCGCCTCGGTCGAATAGACGCCAAATGCGTGCTTCGTCAGGAAACCACCATTTGCCGTCACAAACCCTTTCTTGCCTGGACTATCCCTTAATAACTCAACCATTCTGGCGATGCTGTGCATGACGTAATTATTGAGCGGACCGCCCCCGAAGGTTAATCCGCCTGTGACCGTGAGTTCCCTGTCTAATGACAATCCCAGTTCTGCCGCTGCCACCTGGACAGCAACCGGGAAACAGCTGTAAACATCGACGAAGTCCAGATCGTCAACGCGCAGGCCTGCCAGTTCAAGCGCACGCTGACCCGCGATTCGGATAGCGGGAGAAGAATAAAGATTGTCGCGTTCCGAGACCTTATAAGTATCGTGAGCATCGGTACCAACCCAAGGGTAGACCCACTGGCTTTCATCTACCCCCAGCTCTCTGGCCTTGGCAACACTGCACATAATAATTGCCGACGCCATATCAACTGAGTTATTGGAGTTCATCAATTTTGGATAAGGAAAACTCACCATCCGGTTTGTCTTACCGGGCGTACGAATAGCAGTCGCGTCCACGGCTTCACGGATCCACGCATTCGGATTGCGCGCAGCCACCTGACTAAACCCCGCCCACATTGTTGAAACTTTGACCTGATGCTCCTCGATTGTCTCACCCTGATGGTGCCGGAGCGCATTCTCAAATATCGGGTAGATCTGGATAGGTTGGCGAATACTTCTTGCCACCTCTGCCTCGCCGCTCATGGGTTCTTCCTGACCGATTAACCGATCATATTCACCATGGGTTTCCTTCATCGGGAGTTCCTGGCTATTTTTTCTCGCTTTGGCAAGTGAGTGACCGATCTCCGCTCCCGTCAGCAACACGAGTGATTTTTCTCCGCTCACAATGTCCACAGCGGTAGCGTTAAGCGTACTCTGGACCATATTACCGCCGTAGCACGTGCCCACCAGCTCCGCATTGCTGCAGCCTATTTTCTCTGCGACATACCCGGCAGGTTGGTGGTACTTCCAGAATCCGCGTATCACACGCACTGACTCCACCGCTTCGAGCAGCGCTGGTTTCCCAGAATCCTGGGCAGCCTTGAAAGCAGCTTGCACCATTAAATCAATCGGTTCTTTTGCATCATTGAGATCAGCAACTCGTTGCAATATTTGCGAGACACCAATAATGACGGGCGTGTTAGGATTCACAGGATTTCCTTCTTCAGCATTTGTATTCAGGGTTTCATATCTGGTCCGGCATTCTGCCACAGATCGGCCGGGACAAAGCTGAACCGGTCGAGAAATGATAAGGAAGCATTAGTCATGAAAATTGCGGTTACAGCCTGGAAGTTTGGAACCCAGGGGCTCGCCCAGGAACTCGCCGAACAGGGCGAGATCGCAGAATCGCTGGGATTCGATTCCTTCTGGTTGCCGGAAAATCACTTTACCGGACCCAGCGCCATACCTGCGCCACTGATGCTGCTTGCGGCGGTCGCCGCACGAACCAGTAAAATCAAACTAGGGACTACTTCTTACCTGTTGCCCATCAGGAATCCAATACTGGCTGCTGAAGAAGTCGCGGTTCTCGATCGCCTGTCCGGCGGTCGCGTCATTCTTGGAATCGGCCGAGGGTTTCAGGCATCCATGTTCAAACCGTTTGGCATTCCCACCGGTGAAAAACGTAAACGGTTCAAGTCCAATCTAGAACTCATGATCAACGCATGGAAGGGGGAACCAATAGCGCAATTTGAAGGCAACGACATCACACTTTCCCCCTTACCAGTACAACAGCCGCATCCACCTCTCTGGGTTGCTGCCTTCGGGCCTCTGGCCATCAAACAGGCCGGCACTCTGGGATTGCCCTATATCGCCTCACCGGTAGAAACCCTATCGAGTCTCAGGGAAAACATTCTTGCGCATCAGGGTCACGTGCGTGACACAGGTCATCCCCCTGTGGCAGTCACTCCTGTCATGCGGACCGTGTTTGTGACCGACAACCCGTCGCTGGAAAAACAGGTCAGGGAATCACTGGATGCGGAAGTTGCCAGCAGATTTCGCGATACCGCAACCGGCGTTGATGAATGGGCAATCGTCGGAGACAGTATTGCCATTAAGGACAAACTTACGCGATACCGGGAAACACTGGGGCTGAATTACCTGATCGCCCGGGGCAGAATCCAGGGTGTCGATAACGACGACCAGGTTCGCTCTCACGAACTGCTGCTCAAGGCCGCCAGCTAAAACTGCTCTATAAAACTGCTCTCTTAAACGGCTAGTTAACAATTTTGATCAGTTGACCATCTTCCGGCTGGCCATGGGGGTAAAGGCCATTCATCACCCGCAGGGTATCCAGGGCGTAGTTTGTAATGGGAGATTCTTCAGCCAACTGTTCCATGGTGGTGTCCTCTTCTGCACGAACCACCTGGACCTTAGGCGTTTTTGCGCGCCGGAAATCCTCCCGGGACATCCGATCAAAACTGAAAATGCTGGCGATATAGTTCCTGTCGTCGGCAATTTTACGCAGGTCATACTTCCCCGCACCACGAAGAATATACGCCAGGCGCTTTCTCTCATCAAAAATGACCGCGAAACGAACAGGTCTTGGTCCATAAGCAGTGTCCGCCTTATCTGCAATCCCCAGGTACGCTGGCATTCCGTCGATCGTGATTTCGCGCCCCTCTCGAACGTTCAACCCCAGTTGTTGCTTGGTGAAGCTGGCGGGCGTTGCACCTCGCGTCAGTCTGGAGGTAGTAATGGTAAAGTTCGACTCTCCCACCTGGTTGACGACCATCGCACCCCGGCGAAGCGTTTCGAAACGCCACGACTGTGGAAAAGTGAATTTGATACCCAGTTTGGGATGATAAAAGGTGTTCTTGCGGACCACACCTACCTGCCTTGATTTCCCGTACGCCAGGCCATTCAGTTTTTGGAGAAACTCATCCGTCTTAATGAACTCGTCGTAGTCCCTGAGCAGCTTTTCAGACTCGGCGATAGCCTGTTTGTAACGGGTGTCGTGATCGGGGTGAGTTGACAGGATGCCGTGATAGACCCTCGGCGCCCTGTTTTCCAGCCTGGCCTGGGAAATTTCAATTCGATCTTTAGCCTTCAGTATTTCTATTGTGTTTAACATGGCGCTCGGCGAATAACCGGCTTTCGCCATGTACTGGGCACCCACCTCATCGGCATCAAGTTCAAACTCCCGGCTGTACCCGGACAGCAATACCCCTCCAAACATGTTTCCAAGCTCATAAAGTGCCGGTTGCCCCGCCACGGCAGCCAATACCGTGTTTAAAACACTAATTCCCTTGCCCCGGGTTTCGCGCCGCAACGCATGTTTTTCCGTAACATGTGCAATTTCATGCCCGAGAACTGCAGCGAGTTCTGATTCCGAATTCATGTGTACAAGCATGCCACGGGTGACGTAAATGAACCCTCCCGGCAAGGCGAACGCGTTGATCATGTCATCGTTCAGGATAGTAAAACGGTACTCGACCTCTGGTCTAGAGCTCCCAGCGGCAACGCGTTGACCGACCTGGTTAATATAGGCCTGTAATTCCTGGTCGCGATAAATGCCGAACTTGCCAATTATTTTTTGGTGTTCTGCCTGGCCCAGCTTCACCTCATCCTCCAGAGATATCCCCCAGGCAGGAGCGCAGGTCGCCAGAAATAATGACAGAAAAATGTATTTCATACTCAACTGCTTATACTTTTATCAATTAAACATTGGTTATCAGGTTGTAAGACTATCCTATCTGGAAAGGATGAAGTGAGGCTGAACATCGATATTTTGTCCCCCTTTTGCTTCATTCTGTTCAATTTAGCCACGAAATAGACCAATCAATGAACTTTCTCTATCCACTTTGTTTAACTCAGGTCAAAATATGATCGACATCTCTAACTCTGGTTCCGGCGGCTATTCACATTGCGGCAGATGCTCTACCAATTCTTTAAAGGCCTGATTTGGAAAAGTCTGGTTTGGCTTGCGGTTTTATCTTGCTGGCAGGTTAAAGCAATGGACAACCCTCGCCAACCAATCATCGACCTTGAAAACCAGGTCGAAGAATTAACGCTGTACCATGGACCCTTTTCTGTCGAGCTGATTGAACCAGTCATGACGCTCGCCAAACTCTACATCGAAGCATATGAACTCGAATCGGCAACCGATCAGTTGCTCCGCGCCCAGAACATTGCGCATCGCAACGAAGGTGTCTACACGCCCAGGCAATTCGAAGCAGTCACACTGCTCACCCAGATTGCACTTAGCGAAGCTGATTATCGGGCTGCAGATGTACAGCAGAAATTTGTGTTTTTTGTGCAGTCTCACCACCTGAATCCGCAGGACCCGGAGATACTGTTTGCCTATTCAGAGTTGGCAAGCTGGTACATGTTTACTGGCCAGACACGAAGATCACGCCGGTTGCTCGAAGAGAGTATCGAAAAAGCCACCAGCCTGGGCCTGGATCCCCTTCCTCTTGCTATCGAGCTGAGCCGGGCGCGTCGCCTGGAGGGCATATGTTGCGTATCAAAGCAGTTGCTAGAGCTGGTAAAGCGCTCTTCGAACACCGACCCCGACACCTTGGCCAACGCCTATCTTGAGCTTGCAGATACCTACATTCTTGCGCGCAAAGAGGAAATCGCCACTGAGTATTTCCTTAAAGCCAACGAAGTAAGTCCGCTAAGCGTGAGCGTCGATCCCCGCCCAATTTCGGCCCGCGAGGCTATCAGTGACCCACTAGCCCAACAGGCTAAAATCTATCATGTCGAGAAGGACAGGTTTAACAGACGCCAGCTGACTCTAAGCACGTATGAAGAGATACTCGAGGACCTGTCCGTCAAACCCCAATGGTTTATCGTCGACTGGAAACGGGCCCATCAGGGCTTTATAGTGCCAGACAGGAATTCCAGCCTATCTCAGCGCCGTGAAATTCAGGAACTGGTAGGCAATCCAATCCTGTTTAGCAAAGACCAGCTAAACAACGTGATTCCACTTCGGCTGGAAAAAAGAATGGAAGAACTTAAGATCGAGCTTTCATTTACCGTCACCAGCGAGGGCGACCTCGAGGAGATTGAAGTTAAAAACTCAACTGCGCCGGTCAAACTAGACAGATTGGTCGTTGACGCGCTCAGGAAAGCCCATTATCGCCCTGGGCTTGTCAATGGGCTGCCAGTCACGACAAAGAATGTATCACTTGTACAAACCTTTTCTTCCCATTACAAAGGCACGTAATGAAGACGATTTTTTTTCTTACTCTACTGCTGATTGTTCCCTGCCTCGCCATTGCCGACCAGGATACACTGGCATACCTCTATGAACCGGTTCTCGGTGAAAGACAGCAATCAATGGCCCAGCGTATAAAACTCCATGCGCGGAACGCTGAATTCGATGCTGCCATCTCGCTCTCACAGGACCTACTCGATTCCGCCGATCCGTTGAGGGATGCAGACCCATCGATCTACGGGCAGGTCATGATTAATCACGGCATTTTTCGTGTTGCCGCGGGCGAGTATCAGCTTGGCCTTTCCATCATAGAACGGGGGATGGAATTTCTTGAAGCCAGAACCAACCCCTTCGATGAGATCCTGATCAATAGCATTATGGCAAAAGGTATTTGCCAACTGCTACTCGGGTCGTTCACAGATGCCGAGGATACCTTTCGCAGGGCGCAACACATCACCCACCGTCACAAGGGCGTATACAACAAAGAACAATTACCCATGATTAGTTACCTGACTGCCACTAATCTTCGCCAGCGGAACTCTCTTGCTGCTGACCAGCAACAACGATTTAGCCTTAAGGTTGCGGAACAGTCCTATGGACCAAATTCAATCGAAATACTGCCGACGCTAGCCAACCTCGGCAGTTACTTTGCTAGTCGTGGCGACACCATCCCGCTGTCGGCTATCACGGAGCTCAGACTGCTGCGCAATATCCTGTTTAGAGAATCCATCAACCTGTACCTCCGGGCTATCGAAATCATTGAACTCAACTACGGTGTCAATGATCTCCGGCTTTTAGCGCCATTGCGTGGTCTGGCCAGTGCTCGGATGTTCGAAATCACCCAGCGAAGATATGCCGAGGTTGCGCTGCTGCGTTCGCTGGAAATAGTGGATTCGAATCCCAATTCAGATCTGACTGATCGAGCCCAGGCAATGGTCGACCTTGGGGATTTCTACATCATCACCTCTGATGAAAAAAGCCAGGAAACCTACCTCAGCGCGTGGACAATCTTACAGGAGACGCCGGAAACACAGCAGTTAGCTTCATCTTTATTTGGTTCCCCGGTCAGATTGTATCCAAGAAACTCTCCTTTTCTGTATCTTGATCGCACACCTGACGGTGCCACCAAGGGCGATGAGCTATTCGCAAATCTACAATATGACGTTTCACCGGATGGCCATGTTCGAGAGATAGAAGTTATTGACAAGAACGTACCCAATAAGGGCGTAAGGCTTCTCCGCCAGACTCTCCGGGCTTCCCGGTATCGGCCTCGCATTCACAATGGCGAACTGGTTTCCACAGAAGCGTTACAGTTCCGTCAATTATTTGCGGTGTTGTACAGAAAGCCATTGCCTGACGACAAACAAGAGGAAGAAGCAGACACACCCATTGAAGAAGTACCACCCGTGGAAGAAGTATCCGTTGAGGCAGTGAACGAGGCTTAGGTTTCCCCTACAATAAATTCGCGCAACTGATTCGCCAAACCTTTACAGGCGGCATTTCCTGGTCGCGCCAGGATAGGAATAGGGATAATCAGGCCTGCAAGATACGATGTGCCATTGGCATCTGCACTTATCTGCCCCGTCGACGTCATCGTCTTCAGGTCCCAGATCGCCGCCTCGTAAGACGCATCTTCTTCCCAATAGCTCATTCCAAAACACCCACCACCGAATGTACTGATGGTGCAGCTCATGGAACCGCCACTGTCGATGGTTACCGTATCCCCTTCAATCCAGGCCAGATAACGGACATTGACAGAAGCAATCCGCTCCTTCACCCCTGGCTGGGTAAACAGCTTTCCGAGTTCATCCGCCGACGTGGGCGCGGTTCTGGGCTCGAACCATGGGTAAAGGTCATCCCTGAATTGATTCTGTCCGATCAGGCGAATGGGATTGTCACCCCTACCCAGCACATCAGCGATACATTCGGTAAAACTCTCTTCTGTCTGCTTATCGTTGTAGCTTGCCCTGCCAAGCAGAACAATTGCCTCATCCGACTCAATTCCGGTAGATGAATCCCTTGATTGCTCAATGCGAGAAGAAACGCACCCGGACAGGAGCGGCAACAGAACCAGTGCGATAAGCAGATTACGCATCAGGGGGACCATCTACATTTTCTGGGGTTTCTGAACTTTCAATACTTTCAATACTTTCAATACTTTCAATACTTTCAGCGACGCCCGGGGGGCCAGCCGACGGCTCGAACGATTCATGGATCGATTGCAGCCAGGCCTGGACGGCAGGCTGGTCAATCAACTCAATCGCAATTCGTGCACCACCGTCGCGAATAGCCAGAACCGTTGCCTCGTTAATGGCATCATCTGATGAAAATATTCCTCCTTCACCCTTACCGTAGCCGACGATGTTCCAGTCACCAATCTTGGTCCCTACTTTGTCATACATCGCAACGCGATATTCGATCGACGCAGAGTAAAACTTTAGTCCGGATATCGAGGGGGTCAAAAAACCATACTTCTCAATCGACGGAATAAAGACACCATCCAGGTTACGCATCTCTTCAGTCGTCAGTGGGGGCTGATGAACTTCCTGAATCCCGGCAAATAATGATTTTGTCAGATTCTGGAAAAAACGCAGATTCTGCTTGCCAAGGTCGATACGCCAGCCACCCGAATCACGAAAAACTTCCTCGTGCTTGAAGCGCCGGAATTCGTCCGAATAGTAAACACCCATCCGGGCGGGAATTATGCTAACGAGCGGAGTCGGTACCGTCCCTTCCACTACAACACTGGTAGTACAGGATTGAAGAAACAATAGCATCGCCGTTACATAAAGACTTTGTCTTAACAAGACTCGAAATTGCAACACTAACCCCTATGATTCTGTGTACACCCCAATCCTACTCGTCCCGCTTAAGGATGCCCAGCAGTCTTGACCTATACATTTTTGAGAGCCGCAATAGATATTTTACCCCGCGCAATTGAACATTTCCTGCCCACAACGTGTCCAATAGGTTGGAATTGCAGCTTTCCACCCGGTTATTCAGTTAAGCTTCAGCTTCATCAGGTGACAATCTTGACGTTATCCAGAGAATTTTTATGAGACTAATCGGCCAGTTATTAACTTTTTGCACTAAAGCTCTCGTGATGGCTCTCGTGATAGCTCTCGTGCTTACTGCCTGCGAGTCACCGCAACAGTCTTCACCACCGCCGACTCCTCCTCCCTCGTCATCGCCGCCATCGAGTTCACCTCCGCCTTCGCAGCCATCAGCGCCATCAGAGCCATCAGCGCCGTCAGAGCCATCAGAGCCATCAGCGCCATCAGAGCCTTCAGCGCCATCAGAGCCATCAGAGCCATCAGCGCCGTCAGAGCCATCAGAGCCATCAGCGCCGTCAGAGCCATCAGAGCCTTCAGCGCCATCAGCGCCATCAGAGCCATCAGCGCCTTCAGCGCCATCAGAGCCATCAGCGCCATCAGAGCCATCAGCGCCATCAGAGCCCGCCAGTTCACTACCCGAGGCCCAACAAGCAGGCGAGTCGTCGCCACCAGGAAGTGAACAGCAACAGGGGTCGCCGGAGCAGGCCAGACAACAGGCTGCACAAACACTGAAGAAAGCAGGCGAGCAGGTATCAGAGACCGCGCAACAGTTACCAGAACCGGCTGGAGGGGAATGGGACCCGTTAATTCCAGATAGCGAAAACTCAAGCCAGACTGATTCAGAGACCTATGAGGATAGCGACTCCTTGCCGTCTTCAAGCCAACAAGACAGTAGTCCAGAATCAGATGAATCAACTGAATCAACTGAATCAGCCGAAATGGTGATCGAAAACGGTGCGCCAACACAAGCTCAAGACGATAGGTTGATGGAAGATGGATCACCGGCCCAGGGTGATGGTGATACGTCTATGGAGAACGAACAAAACGCTCAAGCCGGCGGTGAACTGCCGCCAGCGGAAGGCGGTAGTCCCGGCAGTGAATATCCGGAGGATCTTGCTGAGGACATTCGGGCTGCACAGGAAGCGCTGGAACAAGCCGGCATTGCAATTCAGGCAGCGGGAGTGGCGCTTGAAACGGCTGAAACTGATGCAGAACTTGCCGAAGCTGAAAAATCGCTGGCGAGGGCAAGGGTTTCTGTCATCATCGCCGGTCAGGATTTAATGGACATCAGCGACATATTTGAGGGCACGCCCCAGGAAGGCACAATCCTTGATGCCGAAGAGGCCTTGAACGAAGCCAACGTTGCCATTGTTATTGCCACAGATTCGATTTTTGATTCCCGTATCCAGCTACCGGATTTTGGTCAATTGAAGGGAAAGGGAGAAAGAGAGAGAGAGGGAGAGTCAGGGTCTGAATCCGGCCAACCGGGCGATCAGGGGGAAGGTCAGACATCTTACCCAGGCCGCAGAAACGGTAATGGTGGCAGTGAACTTGACAAAGCACTCGACGATTCTATTGCCATATTTGAAGGCAGAATCCTGGATGCACGAAATGAAGTATTGGGCAGTACACCACCGCCAACATCCGCTGAAAATGTGCCAGGAGTTGCGGTGCTGGGTGGCAAAGGACTGGAGCAGGGATCGGGAACATTTGAAGAGAACACGAATGAACGGCTTGAGCCAGGAATCCCCGACGTCATAGAACGTGGAAGGATGCCAGAAGGCGGCGAGCTAACAAAAACCGGGATCGAAAACGCCACTCCGCCCGTACCGGAAGACGTACCAAACCCCCAGGGCGATGATATTGTTGCCCAACAACTCCGTGAAGCTGCAGCGGCCGAAACAGACCCAGACCTACGCGCAAAGTTGTGGGATGAATACAAAAAATACAAGGCCGGGTTATAAATGACCCGTTAGCCAGGAACCTAGTATGGAAAAGCGAATCTCCGTAACCACTAGCCTGCTGATGCTGTCCCTCATCATGCTTACCGGTTGCACGACGACACAGGTCGTTACAGACAATTCGACGCCAGCAACACAGGCGGCTGAACTAATTCCCTATGATGAACTTCTGGACATTGGCATCCTGCCAGTCGACTCGAATATCCCCGAGGACCTCGCGCAGATTGAAAAAAAACTCATTGTGCCTGATGTTCGTCGTGCTGAATCGAGCTACATCTCATACCAGTTAAAAGACACGCTTGAGCTAACAGGTAACTGGGGTGCAGTTCGCGTAACACCTGAGTCCAGCAAATCCGTTGACCTGGAACTTCAGGGGAAAATACTCGAATCTGATGGAGAGCAGCTAAAGGTACTAATGCGTGCAACGGATGCAAGGGGCAAGGTCTGGTTTGAGCGGACTTACGAAGACATGGCCAGTAGATTCTCTTACGAGAAACCAAAGGAAGATCCGTTTCAGGATCTCTACAATGATATAGCCAACGATTTACTTGGGACGCGAGAAGGACTCTCCAGGGAACAGCTTCTTGAAATCAAAACCGTCGCAAGCCTGAAATTCGCAAGCGACCTTGCTCCTGATGCATTTGCTGGCTACCTGGAGGAACCCAACCGCGGCCAGGTGAAAATTGTCCAGCTTCCTGCAAAAACAGACAGCATGATGCAGCGAGTCGCGCGAATCAAGGAGCAGGAGTACCTGTTTGTTGACACTCTGGATGACTACTACTCGAGGTTCTATCGTGACATGAAACCGTCCTACGATGAATGGAGGCATGCGACCTATGATGAGGCCATCCGTCTTCGGGAAGTTCAGCGCCAGGCGAGAACCAGGCTTTTAACCGGTGTGGGGTTGATCGCTGTCGGGATAGCAGCAGGCAGTGAAAGTAACAGCTGGGCAACTGATGCCGCTGCAGCGGGAGCGGTTGTAGGAGGAATTGGCGCTATCAAAAGTGGATTGCAGCGCCGTAAGGAAGCAGAAATCCATGCCGAATCCCTGCGCGAACTGAGCCAGTCCCTCGGCACCGA
The DNA here is from genome assembly GCA_012961165.1 of Gammaproteobacteria bacterium. Lineage (GTDB taxonomy): Bacteria > Pseudomonadota > Gammaproteobacteria > Pseudomonadales > Azotimanducaceae > UBA9659. The sequence goes on from DTZW01000010.1 coordinate 40,852, forward strand.
AATCACACCTTATGTGCTTGATATCGAAGGCAGGACTATAGAACTTACCGGCACCGCACAGGAACAGTATGTCCAGTGGCGAAAACTTCTTCGGGAAATTTACGCACAGGAAACCAGTATCCCGTCACAATAGACGTGCAATAAAAGTACAATAGCCAGGCATCGTATTAATCATCGGTCGTGTCAATGAATTTGCAACTCCGGGAAGGTCAAGTGTTCCCGAAACAATATGTTCTGAGTAAAAGGTCAGCCTCGGATCCCGACTCATCTTCGCCTGTTGAATCCTGGATTGCCACGCACCACCAAACTGGCGATCGGGTATTGGTCAGGTTCATGGCGACGCGTTTGGATGACGATACCTGGTCATCCGTCAATAAACGCGTAAGCACACTCCGGGGACTCGTACACCAAAACATTTCCCTCAACGTCGAGGCAGGCATCGAGGATGGGATTCAATACCTGGTCGAACCCTACCTGACGGATAGCCAAATTCTTAACCTTGACGACCCAGGAACCTGGCCCCTGCTCCAGCAACTATTAGGGGCTCTGATCTATGCGCATAATCTTGGCATCGCACACGGAACACTAAGCCCGGGCAACATCATGGTAGACGCGTCAGGGATCGTCCACATCACCGGTTTCGCGTTGCCTCCCGTTACCCACCCTGCCAATGAGCAAGCCTATCTAAGTCCGCAGGTGCTGGCCGGCAGGGATCCGGGCACTGATGACGATATCTACTCGCTGGGTTGTATTTTATTTAAAGCGCTTACCGGCAAGAGCTGGAAAAAGGATGTGGAGCTCGATTTGCCACTCGATGCCCACCTTGAGCATCAGCTTCGCGCTATGCTGAGTGAATCTCCATTTGAACGCCCCACCACTCTTCTTGAGTTGCGTGAATCGCTGGGAAATCATTTCGAGGGTAGCTCAACGGCAATAGAATCAGTCGCCTTTTCACGCCGATCATCCTCGGTTCTGGAAACGACTACAACTCCCACTCCGGACCTTATCGGCAAACGTCAGGATCAGGCCATACCCCTGCAACGGGTTCTACTCGCCGGTGTCTGTCTTCTCATTTTTGCCGCATTGCTGTTTTCGTTTTTACCCACAAACACACCGTCGGAAACCATATCTTCAGCAAATAGTCCCGCGGTGATTACAACAAGGGGACCAGCCTCAACGTCCACAGCAGCGCCTGTTGTTACCCCACTGGAATCCGCTCGGCTTGAGATGTTCCAGAAACAGGGTGAAGAGTACGCGCACGATATCCTGAGGCAACAGCTCGACCTGGAGGATACCGGGGTTATTTTCTGGGCGCGCAATGATTATGAAAAAATCGGCGCAGATCTGGATGCTGCAGATAACATGTACAGGAATCAGCAGTTTGACTCTGCCCTCGATCAATACAAAGCAGTACTGGCCAGCCTGACTAAGCTTAAGTCCCGGGCACCCGGTGAACTTGAAAAACACACAGTTTCAGGTGACAAGGCACTGCTTGAAGGCGATGCCGAAACCGCACTTACCTCATTCACGATCGCCACCTCAATAGATGGTGAAAGTAAGGATTTACAACACAAACTGGCCCGCGCTGAGACTCTGGACCAGGTGCAGGACCTCGTTCGCCAGGGTGAAGTGTTTGAGCGTAATGGGGAGCTTGATACCGCACGCGAGACTTTTAAGACAGCAAAGGATCTCGATGGCGAATGGCAACCGGCAAAAAAAAGTCTGTCTCGCATTCAACGCGCCATCACGCAACGAAACTTCCAGATAGCAATGTCAGAAGGATTTCGTGAGATTTCCAGTAAAAACTATGATGAGGCTCGCAAGGGTTTCTCCCGCGCGAAAAAGATCCTGCCGGATTCAGCTGAACCTGAAGATGGTTTACTGCAGGTAGAACAATCTGAACGCAACGATATTATTTTGGATCACCAGAAAAATGCGCAGGCCCACCTCGTATCGGGGAACTGGCCAGGGGCAATCGGAGAATACGAAGCAGCCCTGGTGATCGCTGATTCCCTGGAGTTTGCGCTGACCGGACTGGACTACGCGAAATCCCGGCTGGCGCTTCAGGAGTCGATTCAGGAATTCCTCCGCGACCCAACCTTGTTACAAAGCAATGAAGGTCTTGCAGAAGCGTCTGCAGCACTCAGACAGGCCTCCCGGATAACGCCAAAAGCCGACCAGCTGCTACATCACATCGATATCCTTGCGCGACTCATATCCACTGCGAGAATTGAAATACCAGTCACCATCAATTCCGATGGCAAGACGGAAGTGACAGTTCGCCGGCACACGGCCCTCGGGAAAGTGACCAACAAAGTGGTGTTTCTCATACCAGGCCGCTATACGGTAGTTGGCCAACGACTTGGATACCGCGATGTCCGGGAAGACTTAGTGTTACTGGCTGGTGAACCATCGCCAATACTGGAAATCGCCAGCACAGAGAGAGTCAGGTAATGGCGGAATCAGAAAACGTCATCATAGAACCGTCTGATTTTTCGAGACCCAGCGCCCCCGGCAAAAAACCATTCTTCCAACCAAGTCCGGCAAAAATTTCAATCCTGGTCCTGTTCGGGCTACTGTTTACGGTCGCGCTATTCATGTTCAATGCTCGGGCCGTAAAATTCGATTTCGATCCCGTTGAAACGAAATTTGACATTTTAAGTGGCTACCCAACGTATCAACTCGGTGAAAGATTTTTAATGCTACAGGGCGACTATGACATCCGCGCGCTGGCAGAAGGCTATTATCCCCTTGAATCAACTGTCAGCCTGACTGAAGAAGCCGACCAGAATTTCAACTTCTCTCTCAGGAAACTACCGGGCATCGTGGAAATCATCGCTCTGCACGAAGGAACAGAAGTCCCCGGTGCAGAAGTTCTTGTTGATCAGGCGCTAATAGGCGAAACCACCCTCACCATCAACGAAGTGGATGCAGGATCAAGGGACATCTTCGTTAACCATCCTCGATATCTCCCGGCCCAGAAGGTGATCACGGTAGCAGGTAAGAGGCAGTTTCAGTCTGAGCAAGTCACATTACTGCCAGCATGGGCAAACATTTCAATTGACTCCATGCCGGGTGAAACAAAAATATATATCGATGACGAATTGGTTGGAACGACACCGGCGATCCTGGAAGTGATCCAGGGTGAGCGAACCTTACAAATCAGGAAGACCGGATACAAAGTGTTCGAATCGCTACTGGAAGTGATTGCTCAGGAGCACCAGGAATTGGATCGGGTAATCATGGAAAAAGCTGACGGCAAGCTGAACATTGTCAGTAACCCTGCGGGGGTCAATATCACTATTTCGGGTCATTACTACGGCCAAACGCCTCTTTCGGTCACGCTCGCACCGGCCGAAAACTACCTACTGGTTGCCACACGGGCCGGTTACCGAAACCACACAAGGTCGTTATCGGTTAGTCCTGATGAGGACCTCAGCCTGAACCTTTCCCTGAAACCGATTGTGGGTCTGATAAAGCTAACAGTAACACCACCGGGGGCATCCCTGTTTGTGGACAATCGAGCCCTGGGTGACGCAAACCAGACGCTTGAACTCAACGCACGAGCTCACGAGCTGCGCGTCGAACTGCCAGGCTACGCGAGCTATGAGACAAAAGTCATTCCGCAGCCAGGATTACCACAACAGCTGAACATCGTCATGCTAACCGAGGAAGCCGCCAGAGTTTCATCGATTCCCCAACAAATTTCCACCGCTCTCGGTGATACTCTCAGGTTTATTATTCCCGAGACCTTTGGTATGGGTGCAGGTCGCCGGGAACCTGGCAGAAGATCAAATGAAATTGAAAAAAATGTCGAGCTGACCCGATCTTTCTATCTTGGTGAGCAGGAAATCAGCAATCGTTCATTCAAACAATTTGATCCCGGTCATGATTCCGGATTATTGGGGCGAGCCCTCCTTAGCGAAGAAGACCGACCGGTTGTCAATGTCTCATGGGAAGAAGCTGTCAGGTTCTCTAACTGGCTAAGTGAAAAGGATGGCCTGCCCGCTGCATATGCACTAAGAGATGGCCAGTGGCGCCTAAGGTCGCCAGCTACCATCGGATACCGTCTCCCCACCGAAGCAGAATGGGCATGGGCGGCGCGTTACGCTTCAGGGAAACTACCAACCAGGTTTCCCTGGGGTGACAATATGCCACCCACTGCCGGTTCAGGTAACTACGCGGATGTTTCTGCAGCCAACATGGTGCCTTACAGTATCAAGGGTTATAACGATAACTTTCGAGGACCTGCGCCCTCGGGCACCTATGCGTCGAATGAGCTGGGCATCTTTGATATGGCGGGCAACGTCTCGGAATGGATAAACGACTACTACTCAGTCGAATTACACAGGAAAACCCTGGTAGACCCACTAGGACCGATCCAGGGAGATTATTACGTTATTCGAGGTTCAAATTACACGCATGGCCGGTTCAGCGAACTCCGCTGGACGTTCAGGGATTACGGATCAGACCCAAGACCGGATGTTGGATTTCGCATCGCGAGATTTGTTGAATGACCAGCAACACAATATTTTTCACTGTTACACTCGCCGCTTTGTTCGCTCTTCCGTTGAGTGCGGGTGAAAATCAGCAGGAACCTGTACCCACCCCTGACAGCTCAGGCCAGATTGACCCAATCCTCGATGAAGACATCGAACCTGCTGACGTATCCAAGGAACAAACCTCTGAACCGTTGCCTGAGCTGTCATCTAAACAATCATCTAAACCAGCCCCCCAGGGTGGTAACCTTCGAGCACGAGATATCGGGGATGCATTCAAAAACTTTCAGCCCAGCGAAGAAATCAGTGCCGACAACGCGGTAACATTTCCAGTGGATATTTAAGTATCAAGCGTCTTTTTTAGGGAAAGCCATGAGCAAAAAATTACCAATTGAATTTATCTACCAGCTTTTTTCACTCATCATCGCCATCATCCTGGTACATGCCATCTACGTTTCAATTGTGCGGCCAAACGCAGCCCTGGCACTTGAAGATCAGGCAATACAGCTGAACGCCAACCCTGACTATGTCCCTGAAAGATCCGCCTATGTCGTCATCAGGGATTTTGAACAGGAAGCCTGTTTGATTCTCATGCTTTGGGCCATGTCGTTGATGGGTTACAAGGCAGTTCAGACAGCCAAGGAAAAAAGCGTTCTGCAACTCGACCTGATACCCCTTAACCGGGGAACCAGCATTCTTCCCGAAGACACGCGCGAATACTCAAGGCCAATCCAGGCCCTACCCGAGGAACAGCATAGATATCTTTTACCGCGCACCCTGCTCACTGCGCTGCATCGATTCAGGTCTACCCGAAACATTCAGGATGTCTCGCATGCGGTACGGGCTATCTGCGATTCCGAATCCGAGCGCCTCGATTCAGAGCTTTCAATGATTCGCTATATTACATGGGCTATCCCGTCTATCGGGTTCCTTGGCACGGTGCGCGGTATTGGCCAGGCACTTGGCCAGGCTCACAAGGCAGTAGAAGGAGATATTACGGGCGTTACCCAATCACTTGGCGTCGCATTCAATTCTACTTTTGTCGCCTTGTTGATCAGTATTTTGATCATGTTCCTTTTGCACCAGCTGCAATTAGCCCAGGAGCGGCTGGCGCTCGACGCAGAAGAATATTGTGACGTGCGCCTCGTTCGCCACCTACAGACCTAATCGGAGTCGAACTTGAGCATTGCCGTATTTAATATCAATGACGCTGGAATTCAGCTCACCGTTGACAGCGAACTGGTTCGAACCAGTCCCGGTATCGCCGTACTCAACGACAACAGCCTGCTGACCGGAGAAGAAGCGAGCAAAAATGTAAAGCTTCTTCCACGCTGGACAAACAATCGCTTCTGGTGCCAGTTAAACACCAACCCACTGCCTAACAGTACCGAGCAGGTCCGTCACCACGCGGACATCGCCTTTGCCCACCTGGAAGACCTTTGGCTACCTGTCAGCAAAGAAGTGGCAAAGGTAATTTTGATAGTCCCAGGTTACTACCTCAATAGCGACCTCGGTTTGCTACTAGGCATCGCCCGCGAATGTGGAATGCCCGTGAAAGGCGTCGTTGACCAGTCCGTCATCGCAGCCAGTAATCTGCCCCTGCGTTCCAATGTTATTCACCTTGACGTCCACCTTCATTCATTCACTCTCACGCAGATTAGCAATCGGGGCATCCTGGCGAGAAAAAATGTAAAAACCATTCTGGAAACCGGGTTGTCCACCCTCCTGGATCGTTGGGCGAACATCATTGCAAGCCAGTTTATCCAGACCACCCGATTTGATCCGATGCACAATGCAGACACCGAACAACAGCTATTCAATTTGCTACCTGGCTGGATCAGAAACCTGCAAGACAGCAACACGCATTCATTTAGCGTTAAAGCGGCAGACACAGAACATTCCGTCGCAATTTCACAAGAGAACCTGCTGAAGGCCTGCACACCACTGTATCCACAGATTGTTCAAGCCATCCGCAGCGAAATAGCCGCAAACGAGCCTGCCAGCCTGCTCCTGTCCCACCGCCTCCAGGGTTTTCCAGGACTCAAAGAATCGCTCAAGCTGGTTGCAAACCTGGAGATCATCGATCTGTCAGAGGAAAAAGCAAATGACTCTGCTGCTACCCATAACGCCACGATCATCGGCAATGGAGGCACCGTCAGCCACGTCGTCCAACTGGGGACCGGTGAAGTGGCAGCCCCTCCCAAACAGGAAACCAGTACCACCGGCGCAACTCATATTTTATGGCGTCACCAGGCAACTGCCATCGGCAAGGCGCTTCCCATCGATGCCGATCTCTCCGCAGGGCCCAGATTCAGCAATGACCCTGCTTTCACGCTTTACGCCAGAAACAACCAGATAATGATCGAATGCGGTGCTACTGACACGATAAAGATCAACGGCGCCGCGGTGGACCCTGACAGACCGCTAAAACCTGGAGATCAAATTGAACTGGCCGGGGATCAGTTAACGTTGATTTCGGTTCCGCAAGATGGCTAGGAAACGGGAAACCAACATATTCAGCCTTTCCTTTCTGGACATCATGTCCTGTGGATTCGGGGCGGTGATTCTCATCTATATCATTATCAACCATGCAACTGTGACCACCAGCCAGGAACTTAACGCCCAACTCATGGCGGAGGTTAAAAAATTCGAGATAGAAGTCAAAGAAGAGACGGCGAACCTGATCATCCTGCGGAACACAGCAAAGGATCAGCAAGACAAAATTGTCACCACAGCACAACTGGCCATCGAAGTGATCAACACCCTCCGGCAACTCGAATCAGAGCATGCCAATCTGCAACAGGCCGGGGCAAGCCAGGACAAAAGTATCGAAGAGCTCAAATCAGAGCTCAAGGAACTTGAAGAGCAGGCCGCTAATCTGGAGGGCAGCGTCGCGGCCGACGAAACAACAGGTAGCGCACTGCGCTCAGTGGTCGGGGAAGGCGACCGTCAATATCTCACCGGCATGAAAATCGGGGGTCAGCACATTCTTATTCTATTGGACTCATCCGCCAGCATGCTCGACAAAACCATCGTCAACATCATCAGACGCAGGAACATGTCCGATGAACAGAAGCTTGCATCCAAGAAGTGGCAACGCGCCATAAAAACCGTAGAGTGGATCACTGCAAACATGCCCAAGGATGCGAATTTTCAGCTATTTACATTCAACGCAGAAGCAAAACCTACAATACCCGGCACTGACGCTGACTGGTTAAGGGCAACCGAAAGGGCCGACACCGATGGCTCAATAGAGGGCATTAAAAAAACCATCCCCCAGGGCGGCACCTCTTTGCACAACGCCTTTGCGCTCGCAGCTCAAATGGAACCACAGCCTGACAACATTTTCCTCATTATCGACAGCCTTCCCACCATGGGCATCGAGCCACCCAGGAAATCAACCATCAACAATAGGGGTCGGGTTGAGCTGTTTACCAGCGCCCTCAATCTACTACCTAATGGGAGTCCGGTAAACGTCATTCTATTTCCAATGGAAGGAGACCCCATGGCGGCACCTTCTTATTGGCGTCTCGCCCAGATTACCGGCGGCTCATTTCTGGCCCCACCAGAGGATTGGCCTTAACCGGAATGAGAAGACTGGGATGAAAGGGTTTGGATGAAAGGGTTTGGATGAAAGGGTTTGGATGA
>DTZW01000011.1 GCA_012961165.1 Gammaproteobacteria bacterium
GATCCCGCGTTGTTTATACGCATCGGTTGATCCGGTTACCCAGGATTTTCTGCTGGTATTGGAAGATCTGGGAGATGAGAAAGCGGGTGATCAGTTGCAGGGTTGTACTGAAAAGGAACGCCTGGTTGCCTTCAGCAGGGCCGCGGCGCTTCATGCAACTTTCTGGGGTCGAGCTGCTGAATTTGACTGGTTGAATTACCAGGTAGACATGAAAACGATTCTTTTCAGGCGCGATAGAATACTGCGGCCTGGTATTGAGCCCACCATAGAAAAGTTTCCGGACTACTTTAGTGGTGACCGCGCAGATATCGTTCGCAAAATAGGTGATCAATATATTGATCTTTTCCTGCATGCGATGGGTGGCGAGCCGACCATTATTCATGGTGACTACCGCGTGGATAACGTCTTCCTTACCGGGTCACCGGATGATCCCGATATTATTGCCTTTGACTGGCAAAACACGATGGGCGGAAATGGAACGCACGACATTGCCTATTTCAGTGCCGGGGGGTGCGACGCGGCGCTGCGAGGTGAATCTGAGCAGCAGGCTTTAAAACACTATCACGACATACTCAAAGACCGGGGGGTCGAGGGCTATAGTTTTGAGGAATGTATCGAGCAGTACCGATACAACATACTGGTGACCATGATCACTCCGATCGCAATCTGTGGCACCCTTGACCAGGGTAACGAACGCGGCGTGAAACTCGGAACCACAATGCTCGAACGAGCGTTCACCGCGCTTGAATCCATGTCCTGTTCAGATCTCTTGTCCTGACTAGATGCCCTGACGTCTAATCCATTCGATAAGTGTTGGGTTCCGCGTCATGGGTGCGAGACCAGTATTCCAGGTTACTGAACGGTGAATTATTGACCACCTTCCCATCCGAGTTCTTGTACCAACTTTTAACTCCCGGGTGACCCCAGGCAAGATTCTTGCTGAGATTCTGAACTTCCTCATTGTATTCGTCGGTCGCTTCCTGGGGGATTTCAAGGAGCTTTCCCCGTTGCTCCAACATAAGCACCAGGCACTGCATAATGTAGTGAACCTGGCATTCAGTGTTGTAGATAATGCTGCCACCGTGCACGATATTAGTGTTCGGGCCATAAATGCAGAACAAATTTGGATAGTCGGGAACCAGCATTCCTTTGTATGCCTGAGGGTATTCCCCCCAGCGTTCACCCAGACTGACATTGGATTTTCCGACTACATCCATCGGCCATAGAAATCGGTTGCTGTTAAATCCTGTAGCAAATACGACGACATCGAACTCATGGATTGTTCCATCTGCGGTCTCGATGCCCTTCGGATGAAATCGCGCGATGGGTTCGTCCACGAGATTCACGTCCTCTCGCGCCATATGCTGGTACCAGTTGTTGTCGATGATGAGTCGTTTGCCGAAAACCGGAAAATCAGGGAGACATTTTTTCATCAGCTCCTGTTGATCACCTAGTTGCTCGCTGACATATCCGGTCAATGCTTCCCGTAACATATCATT
>DTZW01000012.1 GCA_012961165.1 Gammaproteobacteria bacterium
CGAATGTGACACCCGGAGCCTGAACCAAATGCACCAGCATCGTAAAAGTCCCGTCGGTAACCGCCAGATGGTAAAAATCATTTCCCTCCGGCAAGGAAGGTAAAGAAAACGTTTCCACACTACTTACGGATTTCCCGCCTGCGGCAATTGGTGTGGCAACGTCAAGTTCCCGCAGTAGAAAAGATCCGCTGGCAAAAAGATCCTGATTGTCGGACGCACGCAGTTGCACTACGATCACCTGGCTCGTCGCTGCCGCATTACCAATTGCCGGAAGCGTGAGTGTTGCTTGCGTGCCGGAAATACTGATCGACGGATCCGAGTCAAAATAGAGGTCATTTATCGCTTGTCCTGCAAGCGTGCCACCCAGTGTGACCTTGCTGCTCATCCGAGCCTGATCCACTAAATTACCGTCTTCCACTAGCAAAAGGGTAATGTAATAACTGCCTCGATTCAGAGCTCGCATCGGAATTTTAGCTGTTGCAAATGTAATCTGGCTGTTAGCCGCCAGAGAATCGGTCAGGGAGGCTTCGCCAAGAAACGGCGCATCATCACCCGCCTCCGATAAGGTTCGGGCAGTGTGTGCGACTATTTGGAGCGTTAAATTGCTACTGGAACTAGAGCCAATGTTCTCTACCCCATAAGAGGCTGTCATTGAGCTTGCCGAATTGGATTGAACAGTGCATGGGCAGATGAGAGAGAGGTCCGGGCCCAAACCCCCAGCACCAAAGCTATAGGCAGAAAAACTGATCGCAACAAGTGCCAACAGAATCCGGATCACGGCGTATTTAGTATTCATTCTCCCTCTGTCTCGTGCCTCGTCAGACTTCTGCTACTCTGATACAACTAATTCTGGCGAAACTCTATTGGATGTCACTACTTCCACCGCGGATTTTTTAGTGACAATATAGTCAGGTTTACTGAAGTCAAGGTCCCTGTTTATCTCTCTTGCTGAAACAAGCCGGGCGATGCCATCTCGCGCTTCCAGCTGATAACGATCCTTCGATGTGTGCAGAGTACCGAAGGTCTGCAATCGGCCAACGGTAAATACAAACCTATATTCAAATCCTTTATCCAGCAGCATGCCGGTGATTACTTTGTTTCCCGACTCGGTGAGGGATGTTTCCCCTACATAGCCTGAAAGATGGCTATCCTCCTGGGGTATATAGAAAGCGATCCGATCGTCTTCCGTGAGTTCGCCGAGATCAGCTACTTGCAAATAGATCCCTTTTAAACCCGATTCTGGCACTGGCTTATCCACAGGTGATGAAATGGTGCGGAGGTTTGTTCCTCAATGGGTCCCGAGGCACCGACAACCAAGAGGGGTGCTTTGACGACTTCATCAAAAGTCCCGGAAACTTGTGCTTGTTCCTTGCTGATCTGGTTATATCCGACCACTGCAGCAAACACTGCAATAAATACCAAAACCAACAATAGCTTAGATTTTTTCATAAGGCTGAATTCTCACAGGCTTGGCAGGCGCAAACAAGAGTAAACGATAAACAGGCCAATGGCGGCAAACACCCTAACTATGTAGGATAGAGTCTACTCGGACCCCAACACGAACGATACTAAGGAGCTTTGATGACAGAGCTTTGATGACAGAGCTTTCGACTACTGACTCAGCGGTTAGGAAGAATAACCACCCTTTTTCCACTTTCAGAAAAGTATTCTCAAGCTCGTCGGGGGGCGGTTTCTAGCCAGCGATACCTCATCCAGTCACGGCCGATATCTCCGAAATCGTCGTTAAAAAACAGGCACGCAGCTATCGTTAACCAGCAACGCCCGGCACCATAACCTTCTGAATAACAAGGGATTTTCCTCAACCTTATATCAGGATAACTGGGTTTACAAAATGACAGGGGGCGTTTGTCCTAAGATAGAGGTCAGATTTCCGCGGTCTTAATAAGTTAGCTCAAGCGTGTTTTCAATATTGATATTTCAGTCTGTCCGCTGTGCGGTGGCATGCTGAGCGTGATCGCAGGGGGCCGCCATCGGAGGTAACCGACCCGGACGTGATCCAACCCATTCTGGTGTATCTGAAGCAACCTGCACCGCCGGCACTGCGCGCCGGCAAACGTCGCTTCAAGCGGCTCAAAACGATCTCTTTACCCCTGGCTGAGGGTTGATATCACGGCGATGAATTTTTCCCTGCGCCGACAGTAAACACCATGGGGTAATCGCCCTTCAGGACGTCAGCCGGAAGCTGCAAGCCCTGGCAGGGTTTAACCACGACTTGCAATACGGCTTCACTCTTTCATGAAACAAAAGCCATCCGATCTGTTTCGATACTCTGCCTACTGGCCGAATATCCCTGTTAAAATTCCTATTCTCCTTGTGGGAACGGTTACACTCGGAATCAAACTTGATTGATAGGTCTCACTCGGCAGTGAATTTACGACACAACTAATAATTGGAGAAAACAAAATATGTCTACCGAATTGTTAATGCTTCTAAACAGCACGATCTTGTTTTTTGTCATCATAATCGCGCAAGCGTTAGTCGCAATTGGCCAAAACGGATTGTCCGCACAAGCAGGCAGCCGCGATAATCTGACTGAGCCCACAGTCCTGCGCAAACGCTTACAACGACTTACAGCGAATTTGCAGGAAAACCTGGTGATGTTTGGGATGGTCGTGCTTATTGCTCATGCAACTGGCGTGTCCAATGATCAAACCGCTCTTGGTGCGAGTCTGTTTTTCTATGCTCGGGTTGCTCACGCTGTGGTATACGCGTTTGGATGGCCTTGGATCAGGCCACTCTGCTGGTTCGTGTCTGTTGTAGGCTTAGCAATGATCGTGTTGCAACTTTTTTAGTTATCGGTGTTAGCGAAAAAAGTTGAAATTGAGGTTCGTGGGAGAACGCTTCCAGGGAAACGCTGACTCAGGAAGCCGGTTGAATGCTGCTAAATAAGCGGTATCCTAGAGTTGTCTGGATAGCCGCAGGTTCTCGGGCGTCGAACCCTCTTTAGTCGCCTCTAGATAAGGACGTTCGCCTTTAATTGTAACCCGGTGACCTTTTCTTTCCTCAGGCCAGTAATCCCACATCGCAAAATGGTGAGTACAACGATTGTCCCAGAGAGCAACTGCGTTTGGACTCCAATTAAACCTGACTTGAAACTCGGGCCGTTGTTGATGTTGGTAAAGCATCGTCAGCAACGCGTCGCTTTCTTGTCTTGAGAGGCCTTCGATGCGGGTCGTAAAACTCGGATTCACATAAAGTGCACGACGTTTAGATTCCGGATGGGTTCGTATCATTGGGTGCAGTGCGCGTGGATAGACTTTGTCTTCATCGGTAGCGCCTCTATCGGCATACCGGCCACGATAAATGTGTTCAGATTCGTGATGGGCTTTAAGCGTCAGTAGAAACGCTTTCATAGTTTCCGACAAGGTTTCATATGCTGCGTACATCGACGCGAACAGCGTGTCCCCGCCAGTTTTAGGCAAGAGGTGCATTTGTAATATGGTCGCTAACGGAGGTTCTTCATCGCAGGAAACATCGGTATGCCAGCCGTTACCGTTGGCGATTTTCGAGTCTTTGTGAGCGTGGATAACAAAAATTTCGTCTTGTTCAGCGAGTGTCGGTGCAGCGGGGTGAGTATGAAGAGGACCAAAGCGCTTAGCGAATGCCACTTGATCCGCAGGGGCCATTGCGTCTTGGTCGCGAAAGAACAGAACGCTGTGCTCAGTAAAGGCATCGCTCAAATCGTCGAACTGACGATCCGTGAGGCGACAGAGATCTAAGCCCGATACTTCGGCCCCGATGATTGGCGTCAGTGGTTGAACCTTCATAGCAGAACATATCCTACAATAAGAGACGACAGGGCTAGTCTAACAGGGTTTTAACCTCGTAAAAAAATGTAGCAAGTTGAGCAATGCGAAGGCTTTTGCACCTTGTGACAGTTGATTTTGAAGCGTGCGCGGAGCGGTTCAAGCGTGTTATCAATATTGATATTTCAGTAACCAGAAAGTGTTTTATTTTCTTGGCAGGGGTTACTGCTGCCCATTTACTTTGGAGTAATTTTTTGGGATTGATCCTATTCACGGACTAAACAGATCCTTTGAGTTCTATAGTGCGATTTCTACGAGTGTGATATATCCACCACTCAGTCACCAATGTTGTTGTAGCGAGTGCAAGGCCTCCTGCCAATAAGAAGTTGCTTGCAACCTCTAAAGTCGAGACGCTAGATCACAAGATAAAGAAGGGGTCTGAAAAATACCGCATCGACCCTTCATAGAAATCAGGGGGAAAGAAAAATGGAGCAATAACGCCGATTATCGCTCTCAATTGAGTCGCATTCCGAGTTTTCAGTATGCGCGATACCAAATAGATGACGTGATTGCCCGTTCTTGAATAGATGCTGGCTCCATGGGCACAGTGCCCAATTTGACAGCATCAAAAGTTGACCATCTTGGTGTTGGGATTTCCAATACGCGAACGTAATAGAAAGCCGACTGATCTGATTGAAATTCAGGGTCTTTCCAAAAGGCTAAAATCGATGTGCCGCCAATTGTGTTTGTGTAACTAGGCTTACTAACGTCCACCGTATTTCCTACATCTGGAAACTTAGCTGTTACGGTGTTTGCTATGCGCTGGTCAGCGACAGCAACATCGAATACCTTTTCTTGACTAACGCCCGCGTCATCAACCCAGCCCTTAACAATCTGGGCTCTATCGAGGTTAGCCCCGCTTGGATCCTTCCACGCCATTAGGTAAAAACCAGGTGATTTGCTGCCTGAAGTGGGCTTCAGTTCACTGCCCATAGTTACGCCATCGGCGTAGGCATGAACGATGGCGTCCTTGCCTTCAAACTGTTGTTCTGAAAAGTTGTGACCAGCAAAAAAACGTACCTTGATTCTAGGGCCGGACGTCGCATAGGTTTCTTTGCGCTGCAGGGCGTCGAATATCGATTCACGAGTATTCTCCTCGGCCCAGACACCGGCCAGGCCACCAGAGCCCCAGCTAGTGACTGGGTTCATTCCTTCTGGTAAGAACAATGCTTCATCGGTGCGAAGCCCAGCACTGCCGTCTAACATTGGTAACTTACCCGTGTAGTTGGCTTCATCTGAGGGCGAACTGGCGTTGTGGCTGTCGCTGGAGCCAATCACACCATACTTAAAGGGATTAAATCCTTCTGCGTGCTGCAGTTCTAAACCAACTCTCAGCGCGTCTCGCAGGTAACCCCCTTTAATCGTTTCAAACGTTGCTTCGCCGACAAACAGGGAATCTTTTAGGATTTCAAAATTTGCGTGCTCATCGAGGCTAGACAATAGAGGGTGGGTCTCGGAGCTCCCCTTTATTTGTAGTATTTCCGTTAGTGGTTCATAAGTACTACGCATCTCAGCATAGGCTGAATCAATTGGCTCACCTTCCGAGTTGCGAGGCGCGTACATATTTCCCCGGCTAAGATTGCCGTTATGCGGTATCGCCATCGCGACATTCCCCAATCGGTTCTGCTCTTGTAAAAACTGCCACAGATCTTCTGGACGATTGCTATCAAGCTTGCTGAAAGGTCGATCCGAAACGTTGTTATTCCGGTAGATCACATTCCTGTGCATATGCACAGTGAGGTCTCCGGCATCTCCAGACCACTCGTAGCCAATAAATGAGGTAAAGACACCAGGGTCGTTGTGACGCTCGGCGGCATCAATTGTTTCTTGCCAAGCAGACCGATTAACCACTCGATTAACCGCCTCTCCGTTTGGGCTGAAACCATGTTCCTTAATGGCCAGGCTCGTTTCCAGCCATGCCAGAGTGATTTCCCAAGCTCGACCGTCTTTCAACAATTCAGACAGCGGATCGCGAGTCGTAGGCAGATCTAAGCCGGCTAGGCGGGCCTGGCCCAAATACTCAGCGTGGTCTGTAACCGCAACGAAATCCAATGGCTGGGAAATCTCTATGGAATAGCCGGCACCATGAGAGATCTTCTGACCTTTCGCGAATCGGTAGACATCTTCCGGTCGCGCTCGTACTCCCATGATGTAGGCATCAGTTGATAGCTCGGTATGAATATGTAGATCACCGAACAACGCCTGTCGTTCCGCCACGCGTGGTGAGGCGCTCTGCTGAGTCTTCTGAACAGTCCGGTCGACGACCTTTGGCGTCAATGATGGATCGTCCAATTTGGAACATGCAACACAGTGACTTAGGACCACACAGACCAAAGCGTTCCTATTAAAAAACTTGGATAACCAAAACGACGATCTTTGGTCTCTATCGTTATTTCCGAATCCGTAGCGAGTAAATAATTGGCGTGCCATAAAAAAAGTTGCCGGTCGTGGCGCCAGGGTTATGGTCTCGCCGAGTATTGTCATTAATCTAGCCGTTGTATTGCGATTCATCATGGTGACATTGTGAGCTCACATTGTCACCGATATCTGATGTGCCTAGAAAGCATCCATCCAGGATGACTGCATGTACAACAAACGTGTAGAGCGCCCTAACTGATGGTTGATGCCACGGCGATGAGTTTCTCCCTGCGCCAACAGTAAACAGCATAGGATAATCGCCCTTCAGGACGTCAGCCGCAAGCTGCAAGCCCTGGCATTGAACTGGCCAAATGCCGAGCCTTAATGGCTCAAGCAGGCCACCTAACGGACGAGTTCATCGCCGAACATCGCGACAAGCAACCCACAGAAGAAGCAGCCCACGGTCTAATGAAGGAATACCAGGCCGCAAAATGGGTCGCAAATCGTGGCGCGATCGAAATCGTTAACCAGGCAATAGACTTGTGCGGCGGTGGCGGATTCATGAGTAGCAATCCACTCTCGCGACTCTAATAGAGATGTGCGCGCGGGCCCACTCATGTTACCTTTCGCCGCCACCGAAAAGCGAGACTAGGTTGGCCAAGTTGCCTTAGGTATTTTTCCACAGAGCTAAATGCCATACTCACTACAGGCAAGACACTCAAATTCGATATCGATATCTGTTTTTATACCTGGGGAAATCAAATGCACGTAGGCCTATCAGTTATTTTTCAAAACCCGGGAGGGACCAAACCCGATCGCGATATTTACGCCGAAGAACTTGTTTTAGCGAAACAAGCTGAGCCGCTGGGTTTCGATTCAATATGGAGTGTCGAGCACCACTTCACCGACTACACAATGTGCCCCAACGTCTTCCAGTTCCTTACCTATATGGCCGGGTGTACCGAAAAAATCCAACTCGGCTCAATGGTCGCTGTACTACCATGGCATGATCCTTTGAGAGTCGCAGAGCAAGTGGCAATGCTAGATGTGCTGTCAAACGGACGTACTGTCTTGGGCATGGGTCGTGGCACCGGCCGCATTGAGTTCGAAGGGTTTCGCGTCGCCATGCCCGAAGCACGTGGACGATTCGCTGAAACTGCAGAGATGCTGTTGAACGGTCTGGAACAAGGCTTCTGCGAATACGACGGAGAATATGTTAAGCAACCGCGTGTCGATCTTCGGCCCCGGCCCTATAAATCGTTTAAGGGCCGCACCTATGCGGCTGCCATATCTACGGAATCAGCAGAGATCATGGCAAAAATGGGCGTTGGTATTCTCATCGTGCCTCAGAAGCCGTGGCCAGTTGTACAAAAAGAACTGACCCAGTACCGCTCAACCTTCTTTGCCGCAACTGGCGAACAGGCGCCGGGACCTTACTGTGCAGGCTGGATGTTCATCGACGACTCGGCGGATCGTGCGGAAGAAATGGCTCGGCGCTACATCGGCGCTTACTGGGATTCCGTCATCGATCATTATGAGTTCAACAAGGACCACCTGAAAAACACAGCGGGCTACGAGTTTCACGGCGAGATGTATGATCGGCTGAACGCGCCCGGTGGCATGCAAAAAATGACGGACTTCTATGTTGACCTGCAGATATGGGGCACCCCGGATCAAGTGTTCGACAAAGTGCAGACTATGCGAGAAAACACCCTTGCCGACGGCTTTATGGCAGTGTGCTCCTACGGAGGCATGCCCCATGACGAAGCCAATCGCAACATGCAGCAGTTTGCAAAGGACGTTATGCCCGAACTCAAAAAATTGACGCCCGTAGCAGCGCCTTTAGAGCAAACAGCCTAGTCCATTGGTTTAAAAGGGTTTAGTAAGGATTGGTCCACGTCTTCTGCGGGTGAAACACCTTTAGGTGTGCCGACACCAATGGCCAATGATGGGGTCCACTTCATAATAACCAGGGGAAATGCTATGAGTTACACATCTTTTTCGATCCTTCGTCCAGGTAGAGCCTATGATCGTATAAAAATGGGTTCAGATGAGTGGAACGCGTTGATGGCTAGACAACAGTCCATCATTGCCGACGGCAAAGGAGAAACAGTAGTTGGTGGATGGGCTGCAGGAATAGGAAAATTCGTAAATGTCATTACTTATCCGGATGTCGATTGTTCGACCGGTGTGATTGCACGACTGTTCGCAGAGCAATTGGGTGAAGTTGAATCTTCGGGCCCCTTCGTTCCGATTGACGATTGGATGAGCAAGGTTTCTGGGTAACTGCCGAAGACAACCTGTCCTGAAAAGCAACAAGGGGGAGAGCCCGCGCGCTCCCAATGCTCCCAAGCAACGGCAGTACAACCGCTGATCGCCCGTAAATGGCAATGTTTTCTGCTGCTTCAATCTTAAATCACGGTCTTACGGATAACGCTACCCCATCTAACGTAAGTAAAACCCCTCCACCCGTCGGGGATCTAGCTGGCGCCCGCGAGTTAGGTCACGTTCCGTTACATT
>DTZW01000013.1 GCA_012961165.1 Gammaproteobacteria bacterium
CAAACGGCTTGGATGAGAAGCCGTGCTTTTCGATCACACTTTGCATCAGGCGTGCCATCTTGTCGGCCCCGCCACCCTTGCCAGCCATAATCACAAAATCCACCGGCTTCTTTGGCGCCCAGGCCTGCGCGGGCCCTGCGGCCAATACGGCTAGAGCACTGAACAGCGCGATCAACGGCAAAAATACACTGCGTTTAATCATGTTTCCTCTCCCCTAAGTTGTTGTAGATTCAATGCACATATAAATCTTGTATTGCCTACACGAGCATTTTGGTAGTAGAACCTTTCAATGTAGGCGAGCACGCCAAAGACTGTCAAGAACACCTCTGCGATCAGCCAAAAATAGCCGTTCAGTCGCAATCCGATACATTTGTAGTCGACTTTGGAAAGTCGTCACCACGCGATGGCGGCCACACGCCAAGTTGTTCGGCCCATCGGGGCTGTTTTTCGCTGTAGAGGGTGATCGATCTGCGAGATGTGTCGTACTGATTCTGCCGAAGGTGGCTCATGGGGTAAAAGAATCATCACCGAAAACCGTGATGTCGCCGTGACACTTTAGCGTGGTTCTGGTTACTTCAATCGTTACTGGCCATACCAAGTGGTATCAAATGACTGCCTCAGCGTGAGGCAATTTCTGAGGACGGTTCAAAACCCTTAAGGTCTGTACAGGCGTCCAACTCAGCCGCCAGGGCGTGAGCGCATATTGTCCGGAAGATAAGTGGCAAGTTCCGGGAAGGCTATCAGAATAAAAACCATCACCACCATCATCGCGAACATCGGTAGTGCTACCTTGGATAGATAACTCATCTCGTGGCCGGTCATGCCTTGCAGCACAAAAAGATTAAAGCCAATGGGCGGGGTGATCTGCGCCATCTCGACAACCACGACAATAAAGATACCGAACCAGATCACGTCTATACCGGCGGTGCGAATCATCGGTTCAACCACAGCCATGGTCAGTACTACCGATGAGATACCATCAAGAAAGCAACCAATCACGATATAAAAAAGCATCAGCGACAGGATCAGCACCGTCGGTGATAGACCCAACGAGGCGATCCATTCGGCCAGCGCCCGGGGCAAACCGGTAAATCCCATCGACAGCGAGAGAAAGGCTGCGCCAGCCAGAATCAGCGCGATCATGCACGAAGTGCGCAGTGCGCCAAGCAGGCTCTGAATGAAAGTCTCGCGACTTAAAGAGCCCTGGCCAAGTGCCAGTATCAATGAACCGACCACACCAAACGATGCAGCCTCGGTGGCGGTTGCCCAGCCCAGGTACATCGAACCGATGACCAGAGCCACCAGCAGCAGCACCGGTATCAGAAAACGTGACTCGGCAACCTTCTGGGCAAAGGAGGTCGGGGGCTCAGGTGGCGGCACCTCGTTGGGTCGTACAAATGACCACACGGCAACATAGGTCATGAACAGCAGCGCCAGCGTCAGCCCAGGCAGAATCCCAGCGATAAACAGTTTGGATATAGATTCATTGATGGTG
>DTZW01000014.1:0-4173 GCA_012961165.1 Gammaproteobacteria bacterium
ATCCAGGCGCTGATGGAAGATATGGACCTGAACGAAGAGGTCCAGACGATTCGTGAAGAGCTTCCACAGACAAACTCTGAAACCAAAATCAAGAAGCTCACCAAGCGACTGAAGTTGATGGAAGCTTTTGATAAATCCGGTAACGAACCTGAATGGATGATCCTCACTGTTCTGCCGGTTCTTCCGCCTGATCTTCGCCCTTTGGTGCCGCTTGAAGGTGGACGTTTTGCGACTTCCGACCTGAACGACCTGTACCGCCGGGTGATCAACAGGAACAACCGTCTGAAGCGGCTGCTGGACCTTTCCGCACCTGACATTATCGTCCGTAATGAGAAGAGAATGCTGCAGGAAGCTGTAGATGCGCTGCTGGATAATGGACGACGTGGTCGGGCCATTACGGGTACTAACAAGCGCCCACTTAAGTCGCTGGCAGACATGATCAAGGGTAAGCAAGGTCGATTCCGTCAGAATCTGCTTGGTAAGCGAGTGGACTATTCTGGTCGTTCGGTCATTGTTGTTGGGCCAACGCTACGACTCCACCAGTGTGGTCTGCCCAAGAAAATGGCACTTGAGCTGTTCAAGCCGTTCATTTTTGGCAAGCTTGAGGCAAGAGGGCTTGCTACAACGATTAAGGCGGCCAAGAAAATGGTCGAGCGGGAAACGGCTGAAGTCTGGGATATTCTCGCCGATGTTATTCGTGAGCACCCGGTACTCCTGAACCGTGCACCGACACTTCACCGTTTAGGTATTCAGGCGTTTGAGCCTGTGTTGATTGAAGGTAAAGCGATCCAGCTTCATCCTTTGGTCTGTACTGCCTACAACGCTGACTTTGATGGCGACCAAATGGCCGTTCACGTTCCGCTGACGATCGAAGCACAGCTGGAAGCGCGCGCGCTCATGATGTCTACGAATAACGTATTGCTACCTGCAGACGGTGAGCCAATTATTGTTCCGTCCCAGGACGTCGTCCTTGGTGTCTACTGGATGACTCGGGAACGCGTTAACGACAAAGGCGAAGGCATGGTCTTTGCGGATATTCATGAAGTTTCACGAGCCTATCGATCTGGTCAGGTCGGCTTGCAGGCTCGGGTCAAGGTGCGAGTTACGCAGAAGCTGTTTAACGAAAATCGCGAACTGATTGAGTCTACTGAAATTATTGATACAACAGTTGGTCGAACGTTGGTTTATGAAATCGTGCCTGACGGGATGCCGTATAGCCACGTAAACAACACTATGAGCAACAAGGATATTTCTCGCCTCATTAACCTTTGTTACCGATCTGTTGGCTTGAAAGAGACCGTTATTTTTGCTGACCAGCTAATGTACCTCGGGTACGAGTATTCAACTCGTTCCGGTGCGTCCATCGGTGTAGATGATTTTGTTATTCCCGGTGAAAAAGCCGAAATCATTGCTGAAGCTGAGGAAGAAATCCGGGAAATTGAGTCCCAGTTTGCTTCAGGTCTTGTGACCCAGGGTGAAAAGTACAACAAAGTAATTGATATCTGGACGCGTGCTAACGATATGGTTGGTGCGGCCATGATGGATAACTTGTCCAAAGAAACCGTTAAAAACCGCGAAGGCGAAGAAGAAGAACAGAATTCTTTCAACAGTGTATGGATGTACGCTGACTCAGGTGCACGGGGCAGCCCCGCACAGATCAGGCAACTCTCTGGTATGCGAGGCCTCATGACCAAGCCGGACGGTTCGATTATTGAGACGCCTATTACTGCAAATTTCCGTGAGGGGTTGAATGTAATGCAGTACTTCATCTCCACCCACGGTGCTCGAAAAGGCCTTGCGGATACAGCGCTTAAAACCGCTAACTCCGGGTACCTGACTCGCCGACTTGTTGACGTTGCCCAGGATCTGGTTGTCACAGAAGTTGATTGTGGTACTGAAAGAGGCATGCTGATAAGTGCTGTGATTGAGGGCGGTGACGTCGTCGTGGCGCTCGGTCAGAGGGTTCTCGGCCGTGTTGTGGCAGAAGATGTCATGACTTCCGACGGCAAAGACGTGCTGTTAACCAGGGGCTCATTTATAGACGAGCAACTTGCAGACGTCATCGAGGACTCCGGTATCGATGAAATGATCGTGCGTAGTCCGATTACCTGTGAAACACGATACGGCATATGTAGTAATTGCTATGGACGTGATCTGGGTCGTGGGCACATTATTAACATTGGTGAGGCCATTGGTGTTATCGCTGCACAGTCAATTGGTGAGCCAGGAACACAGCTCACCATGCGTACGTTCCACATTGGTGGTGCGGCGTCCAGGGCAACGGCGATCGACAACGTTCAGGTGAAACACGCCGGTAGCGTGCGCCTTCATAACCTTAAGACGATCACCAAGACCAACGGTGAGTTGGTTGCGGTATCCCGTTCTGGTGAGATTGCGGTAGCTGATGACGAAAGCGGTAGGGAGCGAGAAAGATACAAGCTGCCTTACGGGGCTGTTTTGAAGAAAGGCGAAGGTGACCACGTTGAATCAGGCGAAATCATTGCAAACTGGGATCCGCACACTCACCCGATTGTCTCTGAAGTTCAGGGTAATGTTGTGTTTGAGGGTATGGAAGAAGGCATCACGATTCGAAGACAGGCCGATGAGTTGACTGGACTGACCAGCATCTCCACTATCGATCCCAAAGATCGACCGAGTGCAGGTAAGGATACCAGGCCGGCAGTACGCTTGGTGGACGACAAGGGTGAAGCATTGAACCTCGCAGGCACAGATGTGCCGGCTCATTACTTTATGGAAGCAAACGCTATCCTTAGTCTGGAAGATGGGGCACATATCGAGGCGGGTGACGTTATTGCCCGTATTCCTCAGGAAAGCTCAAAAACTCGTGATATCACGGGTGGTTTACCTCGGGTTGCCGATCTCTTTGAGGCACGAAAGCCGAAAGAGGCAGCGGTACTTGCAGAAATCACCGGTACGGTTAGCTTCGGTAAGGAAACCAAAGGTAAGCGCAGGCTCGTGATTACACCGCAAGACACGAGTGAATTGCCGGAAGGTTCAGATCACTACGAGGTGCTGATTCCCAAGTGGCGTCACATGACGGTATTTGAGGGTGAGCATGTAGAGAAAGGTGAAGTTGTATCTGACGGACCCGAGAATCCACACGACATTCTCAGGCTCAAGGGTGTTGCGGCGCTTGCTAACTACATCGTTAAGGAAATCCAGGACGTTTACCGTCTGCAGGGTGTAGGTATCAACGACAAGCATATTGAAGTGATTGTTTGCCAGATGCTCAGGAAGGTAGAAATCTCGATGCCTGGTGATTCGGTCATGATCAAGGGTGAGCAGGTTGAATATAACCGCTTCCTTGAAGCGAACGATGGCCTCCGCGCGGACAGTAAGGTTGAGGTTCAGGGTCAGCGAGTACTGCTTGGTATCACCAAGGCGGCCCTGGCAACAGAATCCTTTATCTCAGCAGCTTCGTTCCAGGAAACCACAAGGGTACTCACGGAAGCAGCCGTTACCGGCAAGCGTGACCACCTGCGTGGATTGAAGGAAAACGTGATTGTTGGACGTTTGATACCGGCTGGTACTGGTCTGAAATACCATGCGGATCGCAAGAAGAAGCGTGAATCCGGTGACGATGGAGGCACAGTTAGTGCCAGTGAAGTAGAACAGGCGCTTGCAGAAGCATTGAACTCCAGCGAGGTGAGTTAAAGCCGGGTTCGGGATCGGAGTAACACTTTACTCCGACCCCCGTTACGCCTAGAATGCGCCCCTCGCGGAACCAGCCCAATCGCTGGGTTTCGGAAAATTTACAGGAGAATACAGAGTTATGGCCAGAATCAACCAATTGGTTCGAAAGCCAAGAAAGCGCAAGATCGCCAAGAGCGACGTACCCGCGCTGCAAGCCAGCCCCCAGAAAAGGGGTGTTTGTACACGTGTGTATACGACCACGCCGAAAAAACCGAACTCGGCGCTGCGTAAAGTCTGCCGCGTTAGGTTGACCAATGGTTTTGAGGTGACCTCGTACATCGGTGGTGAAGGCCATAACCTGCAGGAACATTCAGTTGTTCTGATCAGGGGTGGTCGGGTCAAAGACTTGCCGGGTGTTCGATATCACACTGTTCGTGGAACGCTGGATACCACTGGCGTGAGCGACCGAACGCAGGGCCGGTCCAAGTACGGCACTAAGAAACCGAAATCTTAACAGCC
>DTZW01000014.1:4210-8532 GCA_012961165.1 Gammaproteobacteria bacterium
GGAAGCGTTCGCAAACCATCGTCATCTCGACCGGAAGCGCGAAGCGCTGGAGTGGAGAGATCTCGATTTTGGTAGATAGAAAGTACGGAACCTCCAGCTAACGTTGGTGGTTCAACAAACCGAGACCCCTCGGCTAGCGCTCGGGGTCTAAACCGAGACCCCTCGGCTAGCGCTCGGGGTCTAAGAAGTTTTACGGAATTTGCGATGCAAATTCCAAGAAACTTCTAAGAGTAAGGCCGGACGTTGTGTC
The DNA here is from genome assembly GCA_012961165.1 of Gammaproteobacteria bacterium. Taxonomy (GTDB): domain Bacteria; phylum Pseudomonadota; class Gammaproteobacteria; order Pseudomonadales; family Azotimanducaceae; genus UBA9659. The sequence goes on from DTZW01000014.1 coordinate 4,461, forward strand.
CGATTAACCTGAAGAGGAAGTAACCATGCCTAGAAGAAGAATCACGCCTAAAAGGGACATTCTCCCTGATCCGAAGTACGGAAACGTTACCCTTGCTAAATTTATGAACCATGTAATGGTTAGTGGCAAGAAATCTGTTGCAGAAAAGATTGTTTATGGTGCGCTGGATCGCGTTAAAGAGCGTGGAGCAGGAGACCCCATTGAGGTTTTTGACGCAGCATTGGAAGCGATCGCTCCATCTGTTGAGGTGAAATCTCGACGAGTTGGTGGTGCAACCTACCAGGTTCCCGTTGAAGTAAGGCCTTCCCGTCGCAATGCGCTTGCCATGAGATGGCTTGTCGATTCAGCCCGAAAGCGTGGCGAAAAATCCATGTCTCAGCGACTGGCTGGTGAACTGATGGAAGCTGCTGAAGGCCGTGGCTCCGCTGTTCGAAAGCGTGAAGATACGCACAGAATGGCAGAAGCGAACAGGGCTTTCGCTCACTATCGATTCTAGCGACTACCTCTTAGCGGAGTTACCGTGCCTAGAGAAACACCCATCAACCGATATCGCAATATCGGCATTGTCGCGCACGTTGACGCTGGTAAAACAACGACAACAGAACGCGTACTGTTCTACACCGGGCTTTCCCACAAAATAGGGGAAGTCCACGACGGCGCAGCAACAATGGACTGGATGGAGCAGGAGCAGGAGCGTGGCATTACGATCACGTCTGCTGCAACCACGACATTCTGGCAGGGCACGCAAGGTCAGTTCGATCAGCACAGAATTAACATCATCGATACGCCGGGCCACGTTGACTTCACGATTGAGGTGGAGCGATCATTGCGGGTGCTTGATGGCGCGGTCGTTGTATTTTGTGGCACCTCAGGGGTAGAGCCTCAATCGGAAACAGTCTGGCGTCAGGCTAACAAATATGAAGTGCCGCGGCTTGTATTCGTCAATAAAATGGATCGTGCTGGGGCCGATTTCCTGCGAGTTGTAGATCAGATTGAACAGCGGCTGGGTTCCACGCCGGTATGTCTGCAGCTTGCCGTCGGTGCCGAAGAACATTTTAAAGGGGTCATCGATCTCGTAAAAATGAAAGCCATCTACTGGAATGAAGATGATCTGGGGCTGACATTTGAAGAGGCGGATATTCCGGAAGATCTGGTCGCACAGGCCGAAGAGTATCGTGAAAAACTAATCGAGGCCGCCGCCGAATCCAGTGACGAGCTGACGGAAAAATACCTTGAAGGTGGCGAGCTCACTAATGAGGAAATCAAACAGGGTATCCGGCAACGTACCATTGCTAACGATATTGTCCCCGCACTTTGTGGTTCAGCCTTTAAGAACAAAGGTGTCCAGACAATGCTGGACGCAGTCGTTGAATATTTGCCAGCGCCGGATGAAGTGAAGGCCATCAAAGGCTTTCTTGGAGATACCGAAGAAGAGGCAGAAAGGCATGCGGATGACGATCAGCCATTTGCAGCATTGGCTTTCAAGATTGCCACGGATCCCTTCGTTGGTGCGCTGACCTTTTTTCGGGTCTATTCAGGAGTGCTGCAATCAGGGGATTCCGTATGGAACCCGATCAAGGGTAAGAAGGAGCGTATCGGGCGAATGGTCCAGATGCATTCCAATGACAGAAAAGAGATAAAGGAAGTCCGGGCTGGAGATATCGCTGCAGCCATCGGCCTTAAACTGGCGACTACGGGCGACACCCTTTGTGATGAGGGTAAGGCGATTACCCTGGAACGGATGGAGTTTCCCGAACCGGTGATTCATGTAGCAGTAGAGCCCAGGACACAGGCGGACCAGGAAAAAATGGGCATCGCACTGGGTAAGCTCGCAGCTGAAGACCCATCCTTCAGGGTTCACACCGACCAGGAAAGTGGCCAGACCATTATTGGTGGCATGGGTGAACTGCACCTGGATATCATTGTTGATCGAATGAAGCGCGAGTTCGGTGTTGAGGCAAACATTGGCAAGCCGCAGGTTGCCTATCGGGAAACAATTCGCGAGACCGTTAACTCAGAAGGCAAGTTTATTCGGCAAACTGGGGGGCGGGGACAGTACGGTCATGTCTGGATCAAGATCGAACCGGTCGAAGGTGATGGCTATGAGTTTGTTGATGCGATTGTTGGCGGTGTCGTGCCCCGGGAATACATTAACGCGGTGGATAAGGGGATTCATGATCAGTTGTCGAATGGAGTATTGGCTGGTTATCCACTTCAGGGAGTGAGAGCGACTTTGTACGACGGTTCTTATCATGACGTTGATTCCAGCGAGGTTGCTTTTAAAGTTGCGGGTTCCATGGCCATGCGAGCTGGTGGGCTGGATGCGAGACCTGTTTTGCTCGAGCCGGTAATGGATGTTGAAGTGGTCACACCGGAAGAGTACTACGGTGATGTTGTTGGTGACCTGAACCGTCGCCGCGGCATTGTGCAAGGCATGGAAGATGTACCTGCGGGTAAGGCTGTGAGGGCTGAAGTACCGCTAGCGGAAATGTTTGGTTATGCGACAGACATGAGATCTGCAACGCAGGGTAGAGCCAATTTTTCCATGGAATTTTCAAAGTACAGTGAAGTCCCCGACAGTATTGCAGAATCGGTGATCAGCCGAAATGGCTAACTGGCGGTAATGAAAGAGATACCAAACTTCGTGATCGGCGTATTACCAGGCTGAAGTTTAAAGGTAGGAGGGGTTAGCCAGCGCTAACTTCATGTTTAAGGTTTGCGGTCATGGCGACATTCGTACAGGCTGCTTTTCCAGGTGAGATCGAGGTAAAAATGTCTAAGGAAAAATTTGAGCGGACAAAGCCGCACGTAAATGTAGGAACCATTGGTCACGTTGACCATGGTAAGACGACGCTGACAGCGGCGATTACCATGGTCTGTGCAGAGACATGGGGAGGCGAGTTCCAGGCGTTTGACTCAATTGATAATGCGCCGGAAGAAAGAGAGCGTGGTATCACGATTTCGACTTCACACGTTGAATATGATTCGCCGAACCGGCACTACGCACATGTAGACTGTCCTGGTCACGCTGATTATGTGAAGAACATGATCACGGGTGCGGCGCAGATGGACGGCGCGATCCTGGTCTGTTCAGCAGCTGATGGTCCGATGCCCCAGACACGAGAGCACATTCTGCTGTCGAAGCAGGTAGGTGTTCCTTACATCATTGTGTTCCTGAACAAAGCGGACATGGTTGATGACGAAGAGCTGGTAGAGCTGGTTGAAATGGAAGTACGAGAGTTACTGGACCAGTACGATTTTCCGGGCGACGACACGCCGATCATTATCGGTAGTGCGCTGAAAGCGCTGGAAGGTGACGAATCAGAGATTGGTAGGCCGGCGATTGTTAAGCTGGTAGAGACTTTGGATTCTTATATTCCAGAGCCTACGCGAGACGTTGACCGGCCATTTTTGATGCCGATTGAAGACGTATTTTCGATCTCAGGTCGTGGTACCGTTGTCACGGGTCGAATTGGTCGCGGCATTGTAAAGGTGGGCGCGGAGCTTGAGATCGTTGGTATCCAGGATACGCAGAAGACGACTTGTACGGGTGTAGAGATGTTCCGCAAGCTGCTTGACGAAGGTCGTGCAGGCGAGAACGTTGGTGTTCTGCTTCGCGGTACCAAGCGAGAAGAAGTAGAGCGCGGCCAGGTACTGGCGGCGCCGGGGTCAATCACCCCGCATACGCATTTTGAAGGTGAGGTTTACGTTTTGTCGAAAGATGAAGGTGGTCGTCATACGCCATTCTTCAAAGGCTACAAGCCACAGTTCTTCTTTGAGACGACAGATGTCACAGGATCTTGTGAGTTACCTGAAGGTACCGAGATGGTGATGCCTGGTGATAACGTGACAATGGCAGTTGAGCTGATTGCCCCGATCGCGATGGAAGAAGGCCAGCGTTTTGCTATTCGAGAAGGTGGTCGGACAGTTGGTGCAGGTGTTGTAACGAAGATATCTGAATAGCATAGCTATTCAGATATCCCGACCGAAGCAGAGGGATCTTGCGGTGGATAATCACCGCACCCGACCGAAGCAGAGGGATCTTGCGGTGGATAATCACCGCACCCGACCG
>DTZW01000015.1 GCA_012961165.1 Gammaproteobacteria bacterium
AAGGTGGTCGGACAGTTGGTGCAGGTGTTGTAACGAAGATATCTGAATAGCATAGCTATTCAGATATCCCGACCGAAATATAAACGAAGCACTAGGCCAGTAGCTCAATTGGCAGAGCAGCGGTCTCCAAAACCGCAGGTTGGGGGTTCGATTCCCTCCTGGCCTGCCACATGCTTCGGTTCCCGTAAGGGGGCAGGAATTCGAGAAAAATTTGATAGATGAGTAGCAGAGCTGAAGCGGGTGAGTATCAACTGGACGGCCTGAAATGGCTGGTGGCGCTGGCTATAGTAGGAGGAGGCATATATGCCAACTCTTACTATGCTGCGATTGAGCCTTTGTTTCGCGCTCTCGCGGGCGTTCTGGTGGCTGCGTTTGCAGTCGGTGTTGCGTTGCAGACCGAGAAGGGTGCCTGGGCTTGGAACCTTGCCAAGGAAGCGCGAGTAGAAGTCAGAAAAGTTGTTTGGCCTTCAACGCAGGAAACAACTCAGACCACGTTGATTGTGGTGGGTGTAGTCATTCTTGTGGCGTTGATTCTCTGGGGGCTGGACTCAAGTTTAAGTTGGGGCGTCCGGGGCGTAATTGGTTAGGGAGTAGAAGTTGAGTAAACGCTGGTATGTGGTGCACGCTTACTCGGGATACGAGAAGCAGGTGATGCGTGTGTTGAGAGAGCGGATTGAGCTTTCCGGCTTTGCTGAAAAATTCGGTGAAGTGATCGTGCCGGCAGAAGAAGTAGTCGAGATGAGGGCCGGAAAGAAGCGCCGCAGCGAGCGAAAGTTTTTCCCCGGTTATGTGCTTATAGAGATGGAACTTGGTGACGACACGTGGCACCTGGTGAAAGAAACACCGCGTGTAATGGGTTTCATTGGTGGCAAAACGGATAAACCTGCACCAATTAGCGATGCAGAAGCTGCTGCAATTCTTCAGCGGGTGCAGGCCGGCACAGAGCATGCCACGCCTAAGACAGTATTTGAACCGGGCGAACTGGTTCGAGTGGTAGATGGCCCATTCAACGACTTTAGCGGAGTGGTTGAGGAGGTTAATTACGAGAAGAACCGCCTGCACGTTGCGGTAACTATTTTCGGTCGATCCACGCCTGTCGAGCTTGATTTCGGGCAGGTAGAGAAAGGCTAGATCTATAATTGAATTTTAATCTGGCAGGGACTTTAGTCGGGAACTGTCATTTATGGGGAGCATGAAATGAGTCATGCGTCAGCACCCGAGGAGAAAACTAATGGCTAAGAAGGTTAACGCCTATATAAAACTGCAGGTTCCTGCAGGGCAGGCAAATCCAAGTCCACCCGTTGGCCCGGCGCTGGGACAGCATGGTGTGAACATCATGGAATTCTGTAAGGCATTCAATGCCGAGACTCAATCACTGGAACAAGGTATGCCTGTTCCCGTCGTGATTACAGTCTATGCAGACAAGAGTTTTACTTTCATTAAGAAAACGCCGCCAGCATCTGTCCTGCTGAAGAAGGCCGCGGGTATTCTTAAGGGTAGTCCAGAGCCTCATGCAAATAAGGTTGGCAAGGTTACCCGGGCGCAACTCGAGGAGATCGCGACCACCAAGCAGCCGGACCTTACGGCTAAAGATATGGATGCTGCGGTCAGGACGATTGCCGGTACCGCTCGCGCATCAGGTATTGAGACCGAGGGAGTTGTGTAATGGCTAAGCTGACGAAAAGAGCAAAGGCTTTCAAGGAAAAGGTTGAGGAAGGCAGGCTTTATGCGATTGATGAGGCGGTTACCCTGCTGACTGAGCTGTCAACGGTGAAGTTCGAGGAATCAATCGACATCAGTATTAACCTTGGGGTTGACCCAAAGAAATCTGACCAGGTTGTGCGAGGCGCAACTGTCCTTCCCAACGGAACCGGCAAAGATGTACGCGTAGCTGTTTTTGCGCAGGGTGAGAAAGCCGATGAAGCAAGTGCGGCCGGTGCTGACATCGTTGGCATGGATGACCTTGCCGAGGCAATAAAAGGCGGTGAACTCAATTTTGACGTAGCAATTGCCACCCCGGATAGCATGAGAGTCGTGGGCCAATTGGGTCAGGTCCTTGGCCCGCGTGGTTTAATGCCAAACCCAAGACTTGGAACGGTCACCATGGATGTAGGTGAAGCGGTCAGGAATGCGAAAGCAGGCCAGGTGCGCTATAGAACTGACAAGAACGGTATTGTTCACGGTGGTATAGGGAAAGTTGGGTTTGAATCTGCTGCCATCAAGGAAAACATAGAGGCATTGATTGCCGACCTGAAAAAGGCGAAGCCAACCAGCGCTAAAGGCACTTATGTTAAGAAAGTCGTACTGTCGACGACGATGGGTGCCGGTATCCCTATTGATCAGGCTTCACTGGAAATGTAAGCGAAGCCGAGCCGAAGGGCCCGCTTCGAAAAGAATAAGGACCCCTCGGCTAACGCTCGGGGGCAAAGAATTTCTAGGAATTTTTTCGATGAAAAATTCAAGAAATTCTAAGCTTTTGAAGGGTTCGAGTGACTTTGGTCACTTGACTCGTCAAAGACCGCAGGCCCGGATGCTCGAATGAGTTGATGGTTAAAACGAAAAGCCTGCGCAGACGGTGAGCCCGATTCATGAATTGAATCCATCGCCGTGAGTAGCGTTGCAAGCTGTGTGACAGGCGGGTTGTAGCAATTTTAAACAAGTCGGGAGTACGTAACTGTGCCAATAGGACTTAAAGAAAAGCAGGCGATTGTTGCTGAGGTGAACGATACAGCGAGCAAAGCCCTTTCTGCTGTTATAGCTGACTACCGAGGAGTTTCGGTAGACAACATGACTAGCTTAAGAAAGAAGGCGCGCGACGTTGGCGTACAAGTGCGCGTTATTCGTAACACGCTGGCAAAGAGGGCTTTTGAGGGTACTGATTTTGAGTGCATGAAAGAAGCGCTACTTGGTCCAAACATTGTTGCTTTTTCACTGGAGGATCCGGGTGCTGGCGCCAGGGTTTTCAAGGACTTTGCCAAGGAAAACGAGGACTTTGAAATCAAAGCCCTTTCTGTGGGTGGGAAGCTACTTCCTGCTAATCAGATTGATGCCCTGGCCAAGCTACCTACACGTGATCAAGCGTTCGCAATGCTGATGGGTGTTATGCAGGCGCCGATTACCAAGCTGGTAAGAACGTTTAACGACGTGCCGGCGAAGGTAACACGCGGCGTTGCAGCAGTACGAGATCAGAAACAAGAAGCAGCTGCTTGAATTTTATTACTACTAATTGGAGATAGGACTAATGTCATTATCTAAAGATGATATTTTAAATGCGATCGCCGAGATGAGCGTCATGGACGTTGTCGAGCTGGTCGAAGCAATGGAAGAAAAGTTTGGCGTATCCGCCGCCGCCGCAGTTGCAGCAGCACCTGCTGCTGGTGGTGGTGACGCTGGCGCTGAGGAAGTGAAGGACGAATTCGACGTCATCATCACATCTCCGGGCGAAAAGAAAGTAAGCGCCATCAAAGTTGTTCGTGCGATCACTGGCCTGGGCCTGAAAGAAGCCAAAGCCCTTGTCGATGAGGCGCCTTCTAGTGTTAAAGAAGGTGTTACGAAGGACGAAGCGGAAGACATCAAGAAGCAACTCGAGGAAGCAGGCGCATCTGTTGAACTCAAGTAACCCAGGAATTATATATCCTGGAATTAGGTTCAAGAAGGCTGGCAACAGTGATGTTGCCCGGCCTTTTTGTGCCTAAAAAAATATTGTGACCCTATGACCCGCTGGGAGGCATGAATGGCCTATTCGTACACTGAGAAGAAACGTATCCGGAAAGACTTTGGCAAGTTGCACCGTGTGATGGATATCCCCTACCTGCTTGCAACCCAGGTGGAGTCCTACAAGAAGTTTATGCAAGACAAAGTTGATCCTGCTGAACGAATTAACAAGGGTCTGCATACCGCGTTCCAGTCAGTTTTCCCGATCACAAGTTATTCGGGTAACGCGTCACTTGAGTACGTCAGCTACCGGCTCGGAAAGCCGTCGTTTAACGTCAAGGAATGCCAGCTCCGCAGTGTGACCTACGCGGTTCCGCTCCGAGTAAAAGTTCGATTGGTGATCTACGATAAAGAATCATCGAACAAAGCTATCAAGGACATCAAGGAACAGGAAGTGTACATGGGCGAGATTCCGCTCATGACCGACAATGGTACCTTCGTGATCAATGGTATCGAGCGAGTTGTCGTTTCCCAGCTACACCGATCACCCGGCGTGTTTTTCGATCACGACAAAGGCAAGACTCACTCTTCAGGTAAGCTGCTGTATTCCGCGCGGGTAATCCCAATGCGAGGATCATGGCTGGATTTCGAGTTTGACCCTAAAGACTGCGTTTTCGTACGAATCGACAGGCGAAGAAAGCTGCCCGCGTCGATATTACTGCGCGCGCTGGATTTCACGTCAGAACAGATTCTCGACATTTTCTTTGAAACGGACAATTTTGAGGTAACAGAAGAAACCTATACGCTAGAGCTGATTGCAGGTCGTCTCCGCGGTGAGACAGCTAAATTCGACATCGTTGATAAGAAAGGCAACATCATTGTCGAAGAAAGCAGCAGGATCACTGCCCGGCATATTAGGGAGATGGAAGAAGCTGGTCTTAAAAGGCTGAACTGTCCATCCGAGTATGTCTGTGGTCATGTGCTTGCAAAAGACATCGTGGATACTGAAACCGGTGAAGTTGTTATTCCATGTAATACGGCGATCACCGAAGAAGTGCTGGATCAACTGGCTGAGGCTGGTATTACAGCATTCAATACCATTTATACAAACGACCTGGATTGTGGTCCATTTGTCTCAGACACGCTGAATGTCGACAGTACAACCAATCGACTTGAAGCGCTGGTTGAGATCTACAGGATGATGCGTCCTGGCGAGCCGCCAACTAAAGAGGCCGCTGAGAACCTGTTCACTAACTTGTTTTTCTCTTCTGAACGTTATGACCTGACTGCAGTTGGTCGAATGAAGTTCAATCGACGTCTTGGCCGCGAAGAAGAAGTCGGCGAAGGTACGCTGTCAAACAATGACATTATTGATGTGATGAAGTGCGTGATTGACATCAGAAACGGTAAAGATACCGTGGATGATATTGATCACCTGGGTAACAGGCGGGTTCGTTCTGTTGGGGAAATGGCAGAAAATGCCTTCCGCCTTGGTTTGATCAGGGTAGAGCGTGCCGTGAAGGAGCGATTGTCACTGGCAGAAAGCGAAGGTTTGATGCCGCAGGACCTGATTAATGCGAAGCCCGTTGCGGCAGCAGTAAAAGAATATTTCGGTTCTGCGCAGTTGTCGCAGTTTATGGATCAGAACAATCCTCTATCTGAGGTGACGCATAAGCGTCGTGTCTCAGCGCTCGGTCCAGGTGGCCTGACGCGGGAACGTGCAGGTTTTGAGGTTCGTGACGTTCATCCAACTCACTACGGGCGGGTGTGTCCGATCGAGACACCTGAAGGCCCGAACATTGGCCTGATCAATTCACTGGCGACTTATGCGCGTACCAATGAGTATGGATTCCTTGAAAGCCCGTATAGAAAGGTTGCCAACGGAAACGTAACTGATGAGATCGAGTACCTGTCAGCCATTGTCGAGAGTGATTACGTTATCGCGCAAGCGAGCGCGACCATGGATGAGAAGAGTCGATTGACGGAAGATATGGTAGAAGTTCGTCACCTTGGTGAATTTACCAAGATGCCTCGTGAATCTGTCAACTTTATGGATGTATCGCCGCAGCAGGTTGTATCAGTTGCAGCGTCCCTGATTCCGTTCCTGGAGCACGACGACGCGAACCGGGCGTTGATGGGTTCCAACATGCAGCGCCAGGCTGTACCAACACTGCGTAGCGAAAAGCCGCTGGTTGGAACAGGTATGGAGCGAACGGTTGCAAGGGATTCCGGTGTTTGTGTTGTTGCCAGGCGTGGTGGTGTTATCGAAACCGTCGATGCCGGCAGGATTGTCATTCGAGTCAACAACGCTGAAACCGAAAGTGGTGAGGCTGGCGTTGATATTTATAACCTCACGAAGTACCAGCGCTCTAACCAGAACACCTGTATTAACCAGAAACCGCTGGTCAAGGAAGGCGACGTAGTCGCTAAACAGGATATCCTTGCAGACGGCCCTTCCATTGATATCGGTGAGTTGGCTCTTGGCCAGAATATCCGCATCGCGTTTATGACCTGGAATGGCTACAACTTCGAGGACTCGATCCTGATCTCTGAAAAGGTCGTGAAGGAAGATCGGTTCACCACGATTCACATTCAGGAGCTGACCTGTATTGCTCGTGATACTAAGTTGGGATCCGAGGAAATAACCTGTGATATCCCGAATGTTGGTGAAGGTGCACTGTCCAAGCTAGATGAGTCCGGTATTGTTTACATCGGTGCAGAAGTAGATCCGGGCGACATTCTGGTTGGTAAGGTAACGCCGAAAGGCGAAACCCAGCTGACGCCAGAAGAAAAGCTCTTGAGAGCGATCTTTGGTGAAAAAGCGTCGGATGTGAAAGACACTTCGCTGCGAGTACCCAGCAGCTACACCGGCACTGTGATTGATGTGCAGGTGTTCACTCGTGACGGCCTTGCCAAGGATAAGCGTGCCCTTGATATCGAGCGCGCTGCACTCGACGAAGTTCGCAAGAACATCGACGAAGAATTCCGGATTGTCCAGACCGCAACTTTTGAACGATTGACAGAGTCATTGGTGAACCAGAAAGTTATTGCCGGTCCTGAGTTGGAGAAAGGCGACAAGATAACCCGGGACTACCTGGCAAACCTTGAATCAGAGAATTTCTTCAAGCTGCGCATGGAGAAGGACAGCCTTAACGATCTGCTTGAGCAGGCAGACTTAAGGCTCAAGGAGCGTCGCAATGATCTGGATGAAAGTTTTGAAGAAAGCAAAGGCAAGCTTGAATCAGGCGACGACCTGGCGCCCGGTGTACTGAAAATCACAAAGGTCTACCTTGCGATCAAGAGGCGAATTCAGCCAGGCGATAAGATGGCAGGACGTCACGGTAACAAGGGCGTGATTTCAGTCATTAAGCCTGTTGAAGATATGCCGTACGACGAGAACGGTGAGCCGGTTGATATCGTGTTGAACCCGCTTGGTGTACCGAAGCGAATGAACGTCGGGCAGATTCTTGAGACCCATCTGGGGTGGGCTGCCCACGGTCTTGGTATCAAGATCGGTGAAATGCTGGATGCCCAGCGTCAAGCTGCCGACATCAAGGACTTCCTGGATAAGATCTACAATCAGAGCGGCCGGATTGAGAATCTTGACGAGTTTTCAGATGATGAGATCCTTGAAATGGCAGACAATCTGCGTAGCGGTGTGCCGATGGCGACGGGTGTCTTTGATGGCGCCAATGAGGCCGAGATCAAGACGATGCTTGAGCTTGCTGACTTGCCAGCCGACGGCCAGTGCGTGTTGTATGACGGCTGTACTGGTGAGCAGTTTGATCGGCCAGTCACGGTTGGTTACATGTACATGCTGAAGTTGAACCACCTTGTTGACGACAAGATGCATGCGCGATCGACAGGTTCCTATAGCCTCGTAACGCAACAACCGCTCGGTGGTAAAGCCCAGTTTGGCGGTCAGCGATTCGGGGAAATGGAAGTCTGGGCACTTGAAGCCTATGGAGCGGCGTATACGCTTCAGGAAATGCTGACGGTTAAGTCGGATGACGTTCATGGTCGAACCAGGATGTATAAAAACATTGTGGACGGTGATCATAGAATGGAGCCGGGTATGCCTGAATCATTCAATGTGTTGGTGAAAGAGATCCGTTCACTGGGCATCGATATTGAACTAGAGAACGATTAGCGTCGTTCTCACCCAATATTGACTGACGACATAGAATTGAAATAAAGGTCAGGTTTCGACCTGACGTGGAGAAAAGCCTTGAAAGATTTGCTGAACATACTGAAAGCACAAGGACAGTCAGAAGAGTTTGATTCGCTTCGAATCGGACTCGCTTCGCCTGATTTGATCAGGAGTTGGTCTTACGGCGAAGTTAAAAAGCCTGAAACGATCAACTATCGTACGTTCAAGCCGGAACGTGATGGTCTTTTCTGCGCCAAGATTTTTGGCCCGAACAAGGACTATGAGTGTCTTTGCGGTAAGTACAAGCGACTCAAACATCGTGGTGTTATCTGCGAAAAATGTGGTGTCGAAGTGGCGCTCGCGAAAGTACGTCGTGAGCGTATGGGCCACATCGAGCTTGCTAGTCCTGTTGCTCATATCTGGTTCCTGAAGTCACTGCCGTCCAGAATTGGACTGCTGATGGATATGACGCTGCGCGATATCGAGCGAGTGTTGTATTTCGAATCATTCGTTGTGATTGACCCGGGTCTGACAACGC
>DTZW01000016.1 GCA_012961165.1 Gammaproteobacteria bacterium
CCTTTTCTTTGCGATCATCGGCCAGAGCTGGGGGATTGTCGGCCAGGGAATCACTTAGCCCCTTCAATAAGCTCTCAACGTCTACATTTGGGCTGCCACCGTCTTTCAGCATGTTTCCGAAAGAAAAACCATAAAAATAACCCATATCGCGTTCCAGAGTGCTGTCAGCTGGCACAGCTTCCTCCGCCCCGAGCGCCAGGCAAGGAAAAGTAACAAGAAAGATCAGTAAAGTATTGAAATAAAAAGACTTAATCATCAGAAAGCTGACTCGACAAGCGTGAAAGAAGCCGGAATTATGACATAATTACTGCCATTCGGCCCCGTATCGGTTATTTTATCCGGGAAACACCTTACATCTACTGCTAACCGCTTGATACCATGCGTGCTTGGACCCTAAACTACCATCGAGAAGTTGGCCAAACGGCTGCCTGCTCCGGTGAACTGTGTGAACTAAAGCTACTGTCGGCACACTAAGTCTTATCCGTTTTTGGTGTTGTGAATTTTATAAGAGCCGTTATTAATGAAAAATCTATCAAAGTTATTACTGGCTGGAGCCATTACGTGCGCCGTCATAGCCATGCCGTCACTGGCAACCGTCAAAGAAACCGGTACAGAGGCATTGGCCCCCTTACCCATCCATGCGACCACTACCCAGAACATTGTCGATGCACTGTCATCTCGCCATTACGTGCCGGCCGCACTGGATGATGAACTGTCATCAAGAATATTCGATACCTACATAGGAGACCTGGATCCAAGTAGAAGTTATTTGCTGCAGAGCGATATCGATGAATTCGAGCAGTATCGCTATAAAATGGATGATGCCCTCAAACGCGGCGACCTGTCCCCGGCTTTTGATATCTTCAATCGATACCACGAGAGAGTCACTACCCGATTCGAAAAGGTTATTGCCATACTTGACGAAGGTCTCGAGCGTTTCGATTTTACGATACCGGAAGATCTTTTAATTGATAGAGAGAAAACCCCCTGGGCCCAGACAGAGAAGCAACTGGATGACCTCTGGCGAAAACGAGTTAAGGACGCCGTCCTTAATCTTAAGTTGACCGACAAAGAACCCGAAAAGATCCAGGAGCTATTGCACAAAAGGTTTTCAAATCGTCTGTCACGCTCCAGGCAAACAAATAACGAAGACGTATACCAGCTCTATATGAATTCGTTCACCAAAACCTATGACCCTCACACACAGTATTTCTCACCGAGAACCTCGGAAAATTTCAACATCAATATGAGCCTGTCCCTTGAAGGTATCGGCGCAGTACTGCAACTGGAAGACGAATACACCAAGGTCGTCTCTTTGGTAACTGCCGGTCCGGCTGATAAAGCAGGCGTCCTCAAACCCAACGACAAGATTGTCGCAGTTGGTCAGGGCAAGACTGGTGAAATGGTTGACGTCATCGGCTGGCGCCTGGACGAAGTCGTCCAGCTCATCCGTGGCCGAACGGATACTATCGTCCGCCTGGATATCATCCCCGCCAGCGAAGGTGATGCGGATCCAAAGATCATCAGCATTGTTAGAAACAAGGTCGAACTGGAAGAGCAAAGCGCCCAATCGGAAGTCATCGAACTAGAACAGTTTGGTTCCCCGCATAAAATAGGCATCGTATCGATACCTACGTTTTACATTGATTTTCAGGCGCTTCAGAAGGGTGATCGTAATTACAAAAGCACCACGCGGGATGTGAAGAAACTGATTCGTGACCTGCTGGCCCAGGACGTAGACGGCATTGTGATTGATCTTAGAAATAATGGTGGTGGCTCCCTGCAGGAAGCTAAATTGCTTACCGGTCTGTTCATTGACCGTGGGCCTACGGTACAGATAAGAAGTAAAAGCAATCGCGTGGATATCCTTGACGACCGGGATATCAGCATTATTTACGACGGTCCGCTCGCCGTCCTTGTTAACAGGCTGAGCGCCTCTGCCTCAGAAATTTTTGCAGGCGCTATACAGGACTATGAACGTGGCATTATCATCGGCAGCCAGACCTTTGGTAAAGGCACAGTGCAATCGCTGCTGCCATTGAACCGGGGGCAGTTAAAACTCACCCAGGCAAAATTTTATCGAATTTCCGGCGAAAGCACCCAGGAAAAAGGCATCATTCCTGACATTGAATACCCTTCAAGCTACGACCCCGAATCCATTGGCGAAAGCACTTTGGATAGCCCCCTTCCCTGGGACAAAATTACGGCGACGAACTATCGTCGAAAACATTCGATCAATCACCTGGTACCCGAGCTGAAGTCTTTACACGATGAACGTGTCTCAGATAACGCCGATTTCAACTACCAGACGGAAGCGTTCGCTTATCGAAAATCGCGCAACGAAGATAACACCATCAGCCTCAACGAGGAACAAAGGTTACAGGAAAAGTCTGACCGTGAAGATTTTTGGCTAGCATTGGAAAATAAGAAACGCGTGGCGCTTGGCCAGGAACCCATTGCAAGCCTGGATGAACTGGACGAAGAAGAACCAACCATTGCCAGCAATGACGCATCTGCTGCTAGCGAAATAGCCGGTTCCAGCTCAGCAATCCCCGTTTCGAAAACGGATGATGCTCGCGAAGAACCTGAAGAGGAAGACCCAACCCCGGATCCTTACCTGGTGGAAAGTGGTCACATCCTGCTTGATCTAATCAGCCTGGAAGAAAGAACTGCCGCAGGGCTTAAGCGGTCCCGCGACTCTTAACCTGCAGACCACACTACTGGGCTCGGGATCCAGTCAGCGAAACATCGGCCATTTGCCAGACGTTCTTAAATCGCGCCTTCAACCCAAAACCACACGGCACATGAGAGATCGAGTTTTTGGGCAGCCCGAAAACTTCGAATCGGCCCAGCGTGATTAAACGCAAACGCAAGCGACATTGAGTCTGGGTCGTTAGGCGAGGTGTTTTTCCACTACATCGAAGGCATGCTGGATCTCTTTAAAACGTTCCTCGGCCAACAATGCCAGCTCTGGCGTGACTCCATTCGACTGGACCCTGTCAGGATGGAACTCCATTGCTAAGCGGCGATATTTCTTTTTAATATCCCTTAAGGTTTCTCCATGATTCGCGCCGAGTGTTGCATAGCATTTATCCAGGTCATTGGTACTCGAATAGCGTGCCTTGATTTGTTGATATTCCTGCCTGATCCCGAAAATATCCACCGCCTGCTCTATTAACCGGTCTTCAGCAGGATGTAACACCCCGTCGGCGTGTGAAACACGAAGCAGAAGATCAACCAACGAAACGAGCACTTCTGGATGGTCGTGGAAGGCTCCGTAAAACTGCCGGGCATAATCCTCGAAAGTCTCGCGTGAATCTTTTCCAGCGTTGAATATTTTTATGGCGAACTGGCGAGCCTGGAGCGGCAAGCGCAGGCTATCTGTTATCACCTGCTCAACCACTTCGATCTCCTCGGGGGAAACCTGTCCATCTGCCTTGCTTAGCTTGCCAAGCATCGAAAAAGTCGTCACAAAAAAGATCCCGTGACGCTCCTCATCTTGGTCGAGGAACTTGCCGCTATCTATCGTGTGGTGACCAAGGACAGCACCCAGAACGGCACCTATCGGGCCGCCCACCACAAACCCGATACCACCACCGAGCATTTTGCCCATCCAACTCATAAGGGTTGCTCCAATGATCCCGTGAACTGCATGACGAGTTCAATCAGGACGGAAACCAGGCCTTCGGGCAGATCATGCCCCATGCCCTGTATAACTTCAAAATGCGCACCAGGAATCGTCTCAGCCGTGTCTTTTCCTGCGGCCAGTGGAATTAAGGGGTCGTCCGCACCATGAATCACCATCGTCGGTACTTTAATGGACTCCAGCAGTTCTATCCTGTTGCCACCCGCAACAATCGCGGCCATTTGGCGCACCACACCATTCGGTGTGTAGTCTCTTTTGTGACGGTTCCTCGCAATCCGGTCTCTTTCCGTTTCCGTTAAGGGATATCCCGGCGAGCCGCAAACTCTTAACCCTTCTGCAGTTGCAGCGATAATACCTTCATCTCCAGCTTCAGGGTCGGTTTCTGCCACCAGGGTCGCGGCAGCTTCTGGCGTCGCTGCGGGTAGCCCCTTTCGGGAAGAGCTCGACATCACAGAGAAGAAACTGCGAAGACGGTGACCCTGGGTCGCGGCAAGCACCTGACCAATCATTCCACCCATGGAAATCGCAAACAGGTGGGCACGATCAATGCCAAGACTATCCATCAGCCCTACAATGTCATTTGCCATATCGTGGATCGTGTAGGGTGCTGTTTCTGTCTTGTTTGCGACATTGCCAATGTTAGGTAAACCCAGGAATTTTTGGCTCAAGCCAACATCCCGGTTATCAAACACGATTACCCGAAAACCTGCAGACACCAATCCTGACAGGAATGCCTCTGGCCAGTCGATGAGCTGGGTACCCAGACCTCGAACCAGAACGATGGCTGGATCGTTAGTACTGCCTCTTTCTTCGAATTCAAGCTGGATGCCATTAGCGATCAGGCTGGTCATGCGGGTTCGCCCCCCATCAGGTCCAGCAATTCACTGGTCTTTTCCTGCATCAGCTCTTCGCTCCCCCTGGATTCAACATTAAGACGGACAACGGGTTCTGTATTGGACGAACGGATATTGAATCGCCACGTACTAAACTCAAAACTGAGACCATCGGTTTTGTCGACGGCCAGCGCGCCTGCACTATAGGTTTTCTCAACCAATTTCATTAGCGCGCTGGTATCTTCAATTTTGCGATTGATCTCCCCTGAAACCGGATACATCAACATACGCTCATCGACCAGTTCACTAAGTTTTTTCTGTTTTCTTGACATCAGATCAATCACGAGCAGCCACGGAATCATGCCGCTGTCACAATAAGCAAAGTCCCGAAAATAATGATGGGCACTCATTTCGCCACCATAGATTGCGTCTTCCTCTCGCATCTTCTCCTTGATAAAAGCGTGACCAGCTTTGCTCATTATCGCCCTGCCGCCAGCGGCGCTAACCACATCGGTCGTGTTCCAGGTTAACCGGGGATCATGGACTATTCCTTCACCCGGTGATCTTTCGAGAAATGCCTGAGCCAGCAGGCCAACAATGTAATAACCTTCAATGAAGCGACCATTTTCATCAAACAGAAAACAGCGATCGAAATCTCCATCCCAAGCAATACCTATGTCCGCTTCATTTACCTTGATAGCATCAATGGTAGGTGTACGATTTTGGGGTAAAAGAGGGTTTGGAACCCCATTAGGGAAGTTGCCATCCGGATCAAATAGAATTGGCAACAGCGTAATGGGTAATCTTGCCGAGAGCTCATTCATCACCAACCCTGCGCCCCCGTTCCCAGGGTTCGCCACAACCTTCAGGGGCAATAGATCAGAGGCATCAACATAGGAAAGCAGTCTTTCAATGTAGTCCGCCCGATGGTCAAGCGTCTTAAGCTTGCCAGAAGCGACTGGCTCTCCAAACTGGTTAGCCGCCACAAGATCACGAATGTCCGTTAAGCCTGAATCACTGCTCACAGGTCTCGAGCCCGCGTGCACCATTTTCATCCCGTTGTAGTCTTTTGGGTTATGGCTTGCAGTAACGACAATACCGCCATCAAAACCATAGTGATCGGTGGCGAAGTAGATCTCCTCTGTTCCACAAGTACCGATAAAGGACACGTCGACGCCACTCTCCCGTAAACCCTGGATTAACGCTTCCGTGATCGAGGGGCTGGACAAACGAATGTCGTGCCCTACGACGACATGCTTTGGCTTTATCCTTTGGGCGTAGGCTCGTCCGATCGCAGACGCAATCTCTTCATTTAATTCATCTGGTACTCGTCCACGAACGTCGTACGCTTTAAAACCGGCTACATTAAGCGACACAAAAAATCCTTCTTTGGCATTTTAGTCTTTAGTGATTTCTACAAGCGGAATGATTTGAGGTTTTCGCCCAATTCAACATCGGTTTTCAAGGTCACTAACTGTCTTGATCTGAGTGCATTTGAACTACCTGCGCTAACTTTTTTCAACATCGTACTCGCAGGCTGTGCGGACAGAATGCGATCCAGTGAAGCATGTTCAGACAACATGATTACGGCTGACTTCGGGCCAATCCCCTGCACCCCCTTAATGTTATTGCTGTTGGCCCCTACTAGTGCCAAATAGTCAATATATTGCTCTTGGACGATGCCATATTTCTCTTTTATATAAGTCCGGTCACACCGCTTGTTGGCGAAATGATCATAAACAATCACTTTATCATTCACTAGTTGCAGATAGATTTTATCTGTTGACAGAATAACAACCCCGCCATTGTTAGCGGCAACAACTGTCGCCAATGTCGCGATCACATCGTCGGCTTCATAACTGTCGATGCCAAAACTCTGGACGCCAAGCTCCGCAAAAGCAGCAGCAAACTCTGGAAGCTTGCTCAGTAGCATAGGTGGTGTTTCAGACCGATTCGCTTTGTATTCCGGATAAAGCAGGTGTCGCCATGTCTTGTCATGGTGCTCCATCACCACGGCTGCATGAGTAGGTTGGTGCGCCTTGAGTGCGCGGGCCAGCGAGGACTTTGTAGCCTCTATCACCTGCTTCATGTCCTCCCCGGAAACATTGCTCGATTCACCCTGATGCTTTTCCTTGTGTATTCTCGCCTCATAAATTCGGCGGATCAGGTTAAAACCATCAATAACAAGGAAACGAATAGACATTAGAACCCGACCGCCACTCCGTCTGCACGCGGGTCTTTGACCCCGTACAGCTTCCCATCTTTCATTAGCACCGAGTTGGCATCGCCAATTCCACGACCATATGGCCAGGGGAAAAACCCAACGTGCCCCATTTCCTCAAGCGCCCTTAGTGTGTCGGGAGAAAAGGCATATTTTTCATAAATTATTCGATCAGGTTTCCACTGATGGTGAAAGCGTGGCAGGCTAACTGCATCCTCCAGCGGCATTTCATGACTAACAACGTTCAAAATAATCTGCAGCGTCGTCGTAATAATAGTAGACCCACCGGGCGATCCCGTTACCAGAACGGGCACGCCATCTTTCGACACAATTGTTGGTGACATGGAACTCAGCATACGTTTTCTAGGCGCGATGGCATTTGCTTCACGCCCGATAAGGTCAAACTGATTTGCCGTGTTAGGTTTAATAGAGAAGTCGTCCATCTCGTTGTTGAGCAGAATCCCCGTTCCAGGAACCACCATCTTGTTTCCATAGGAGCTATTCAGGGTCGTTGTAAATGAAACCGCAGTACCAGACTTATCAATCACTGAGAAGTGCGTGGTCTCCATACTTTCCTGCGCAGGTGCAGCACCCGCAAAAATCGCCTCACTGCTTGAGGCCTTGTTTATATCAAAATCACTGAACCGGCTCTGTGCATATTTCTTGTCTACCAACATGTCCAGCGGCACATCATAAAAATCAGAATCTCCCAGATGCTCTGCACGATCAGCGTAAGCACGACGCTCAGCCTCTATCATCAGGTGTATCGCCTTTGAACTACCCCAGCCCATGGCCTTGAGATCAAAAGGTTCGAGCATGTTGAGCATTTGCAGCACCAACACGGCTGAAGAAGGTGGTCCCATGGTCCAGACGTCATACCCCCTATAGTTAGTGTGAACAGGCTCCCTGTAGACTGCGCGGTAATTAGCCAGATCATCGTGAGAAATAATCCCCCCACCTTTTTGCATCTCCCGAACGATCAGGTCTGCTGTCTCTCCTGCATAGAATCCATCCCTTCCCTTGTCTGAAATAAGTCTCAAGGTTTTTGCCAGATCAGGTTGTTTCCAGGTATCTCCGGCCTGCAGGGCGCGGCCATCTATCGTGAACTTCTTGGCCGCTGCCGGATTTTTAAGTAACGCTTTACCGGCAGTATTGATGTGTTTCGCGAGGTAGGTATCAAGTACAAAGCCCTCTTCCGCCAGCTTTATCGCAGGTGCCATGACTTCCTGCCTGGTATTAGTGCCGTATTCCCCAAGAAGACCCAGCAATCCCTCAACACTTCCGGGAACTCCGGTTGCCAACAGTGAGCTTCGAGAGAGCCCTTTGATTTCATCGCCATTGTCGTCCAGATACATATCACGATGCGCCGCACCAGGCGCCATTTCCCGGTGATCCTGGGTGATGACCTTACCGTCCTCAAAATGGATGACAGCGAATCCACCACCACCGATGTTTCCCGCGGAAGGATAGGTAACCGCTAAGGCAAAGGCGGTAGCGACCGCAGCATCGATGGCATTACCGCCCTGCTTCATGATCTTCACACCCACTGTTGACGCCAGGGTTGAGCGAGAAGACACCATCGCACCTTCGCCATACACCGCTTCCCGACTTGCCGCGCCAGCCTCGCTGCTCGGAAAAATCAGCAGGGATCCAAGGAGAATCAAGATGCTTTGTTTCATACAATTACTCGTTAATCAGCTAACACAAGCTTAGCATGTTCAATCCTTTGATGGCCGCGACTCAACGCCTCCAGTCGGCTAAACTGGCCGCATGGAACTCACCCAGAGCGATGCCCGAAAGCTCTTCCTCAAGCAACAAGGTTTGCTCCGCGATAATGAGTTCGGGCGTGGGAAAAATGCAACTAACAAGGCAATCCAGCGCCTGTCTTACGTCCAGATCGACACTATCTCTGTCATCAATCGTGCCCACGAGCATGTCCTTTATAACCGTGTGGCTAACTACAATCCCACGCATCTTGAGAAACTTGTCCAGGAACGAGAAGTCTTTGAATACTGGAGTCACGCAGCTGCATTTCTTCCTTTCAAGGATTTCCGGTACTCGCTGCCGGTGATGAAGGGATTCCGCAACACGAGACAGTGTGACGACAAACTCAAAGCCGAGGTGCTGGCTCGAATCCGCGCCGAGGGTCCATTGCAGTCCCGCGACTTCGAAGATACCAGCGGCAGGAAACGTGGCGGCTGGTGGGAATGGAAACCCGCGAAACGGGTTCTGGAACACCTGTTTTTCTCTGGCGAACTGATGGTGACCCGTCGCGAAGGCTTCCAAAAAGTATTCGACCTGACAGAAAATGTTCTTCCTTCGTCCATCAATACTTTAGAACCCACCCTGAAGGAATGGACAAGATTTATAGTGCTGGGCATGGTCCACGCTTTGGGCATAGCCACCGAATACGACGTTGGCTATGCCAAACCCATCATCCGCAGGTTATCCAAAATCACCTTAAAAGATCCGCTAAGGGCCACCCTCTCTGCGTTGGTGGCAGAAGGCCAGCTACTCGAAGTGAATGTTCAGGGTCGCGCCTGCTACACAACAGAGCAACTACTTGGTCTGCTCCCCGTTAGATCAACTCGCCAATCCGTCAGACTATTATCCCCTTTCGATAACGTGGTGATCAACAGAAGGCGCACTCGCGAACTGTTTGACTTCGAATACCTGCTCGAATGTTATGTACCCGCCGCAAAACGCAAGTATGGTTATTTTTCACTACCCCTCCTGTACGGCGATTCCCTTATCGGACGGTTAGACGCGAAAGCACACCGGAAACACCATCAGTTGCAGGTAAACAACCTGGTGCTTGAGCCTCATGTAAAGGTTGAAGACCAACTCATACAAGCACTTGCCAGTGGCATTGCGAAGTTCGCCAAAGATCACGAATGCTATTCGTTCTCTTTTCAGCGAGCCACCCCAAAGACACTTGTTGCGCCCCTTAACGCCGCGGTCGAGAAAATATTATGAAGCTGAGCACCTCATCGAACACTACGACTGTCAGATGGACCGGATCAAGTACATCGAGAACCCATTGCCCGTATCGAATTCGGGCAGGAATCGTTGAGCTATCTTTGAGAGTACCTGTTTGAGTACATATGTGTGAGAGCATATGTGTGAGAGCATATGTGTGAGTGCAGCGGCGATTGATACAAGTCATGGTTCATCGCAGCATTTCAGGCTAGCCTCGCTATTCAGGAACCAACAACTATTGGAGGACAAATGAACGCTTTTGAGTTTACCAAAGATCATCTGCTGAACGGATTGAAATCTGGAGAAGACGAAGGCATTGACGGCACGACTTATGGTCAGGCGCTGATGTGGAATCTTTTGCAGTATTATCGCAGCCTTGGACGGTCTGAACAGGATATCCGGGACGAAGTCGGATACGCACTGGACAATCTGGACGACGACGGCACCTTTCACGTGAGTCGCAACTAAAAGGCACAACCTCTTGTGGCAACCTCTTGTGGCAACCTCTTGTGGCAACCCAGACACTCCGCAAGTATGATTCCATTTCATTTAAACCTGACTGCGGGAGAGCGCAATGATTGGATACGCCACGATTGGCACTAAAGATATGGAAAAAGCAAAGGCCTTCTGGTCAGGCGTACTGGCTTCAAAGGGTGCCAGTGTATTGATGGATATCGGAAGAATCGCGTTCATCGGGTCAGGAATGGATCAGCCAATGCTCGCCGTATGCGTTCCTTATGATGAAAGCGATCCCAACCCCGGCAACGGTAATATGCTCGCACTGCCCGCCGAGACCCGAGAGGAAGTCGATGCACTTTACGCTAAAGCGATTGAACTGGGCGCGACCGACGAGGGCGAACCCGGTGAGCGAATGCCTACCTTCTACGGTGGCTACTTTCGTGATCCAGATGGCAACAAGGCCTGTTTCTACAAGATGGGCTAGCGGCCGACAGCACTTCTGGCCTGGCTGTGAAGCCGGGCTACTGCTGACCATTATCCCTCCACGACTTTTTCCAGCACCGAAAGATCGCGTGCCTTCCATCCTGCCTCGCGCGCAAGAAATCAAGTAGCACCGAATTGTCCCCTCCGCCCAGCGTTAACTTCGGTGAGGTGTCCCTATTAATTTTGCCTAGTGAATCTTAATAGTTTCGCCTACCGGCTCCACACATCGGTCATCTTTGTTTCTTGCATTATTCACGATTGTCGACACAGGCGTCACCTGGATCTCCATTCGGATTTCCGGCATGAGCAGTTCCTGAAGCCGGGATGATTCGGTCTGCTGATTTGCCCAGGTTCTTGCCTGATCTACCGTCAGATGGACGGGGATTCTGTGGTGTATGTTTTTCATGGGTTCTGGTGATGCAGCAGTCACTATTGTGCAACTCTCAATGATCTGGTCACCACGATGCCACCTGTCCCATAGCCCGGCGAAAGCAAAGCCCGGTTCGCTCACGGGTTCAATGTAGTAAGGGACCTTGATGGAACCCTCTTTTTTCCATTCGTAGTAACCCGACGCAGGAATGACGCACCTGCGCCTCTTGAAGGGCTCTTTATAAGCCCTGCTCGTTGTCAGAGTCTCGGACTTCGCATTGAACATGCTGTATTTGGTGCCGGGTTCCGGCGACCAGAAAGGTACCAGCCACCACCTCATGGAAGGCATGTCCCAACCTTCCTCTTCTGAATGCCGAAGCACAGGCACCGTCTGAGTCGGTGCAATGTTGTACTCCGTTGTCACGGTCCAGGGGACATCACCCCCGACAACCTCCATAATCAGCTGGGTCAGTGGATCGTCAATGATGTTAAATCGGCCGCACATACAACCACGCTAACATAGATGTAACGCGTGATTCACACATCGCTGTACAAATCGGCCGCTATCCGGTAGCTTGCAATTTTTGATCAAGACGAAAACAAAGCCCGCCTAGCCGGCTTTTTTTTTTGGATTTTGGAAATGAGACACCTACCTAACCTTAAAGACCTCAGCACGGAAGAGATTCAGGATATTCTGGAACGCGCTGCGACCATCAAAGCTAATCCGAAAGCGTACAGCCAGTTGCTCGCGGGCGAATCCCTCGCCATGCTGTTCCAGAAAACCAGCACCAGAACCCGGGTGTCTTTTGAAGTCGCCATGACAGAACTCGGTGGCCACTCCATCTATATCGACTGGATGACTTCGAACTTTGTTTTATCCGGGATCGAATACGAAACCGAATATCTTTCGCGCAACGTCAGCTGCATCATGGCCCGCTTGAGGCATCACTGGGACCTGGAAAAAATCATCAGCGCCAGCCAGGTACCGGTGATAAACGGATGCTGCGAAAAATTCCATCCGTGCCAGGCCCTGACAGATATCCTGACGGTCTCCGAGCACTACGATAGTGACCTTTCCTCCGCGCACATCGTCTATGTAGGCGTCCAGAACAACGTATCCAACTCTCTTGCTGTCATCTGCAGCAAACTCGGGATTCAGCTATCTATCGCCACACCTGAAAACGATGACAATGGTGAAAGCCTGGACGCAGATATTCAGTCGATCATCAGCTCATCGGATCGAATTCAGCACGTCACCGACCCGAAAGAAGTTATCGACTCTGCCGACTTTGTCTACACGGACACCTGGATCGATATGCAGTATTTCAACAACCCGGACTTCAAGGATGAAAAAGAAGCCCGCGTAAAGCAAATGGCGCCCTACCAGATCAACGAGGCCATGGTAAAAGATATCGACTGCAAAATCATGCACGACATGCCAATACATGATGGCTACGAGATAACACCGGAGATGGTCCGGGACTCGCGGTCCATCATCTTCGAACAAGCCGAAAATCGCCTGCATGCCCAAAAGGGACTACTCTGGTGGCTTTATGATCAGGCGGGGATAATTTCAACATGACCCATTATTTAATCGCACGAATTGATATCGATGATCGAGAGGAGTATTCGAAGTACGAGGCTGGATTCATGGAAATTTTCAGCCAATACGACGGTAAAATACTCTCTGTTGACGAAGCACCGAAACTCATTGAGGGCAAATGGCCGGTATCCAGAACAGTGTTGATCGAGTTTCCGTCAGAGGAAAGCGCCATGGCCTGGTATCAATCAGAGGCGTACCAGACACTCGCCCAACACCGGTTCGCTTCAAGCGATGGCAACATCGCATTACTGAAAGGCTTCTAGATCTGCTCTGCGAGCAACTCGAGCCAATGCATCACAGGGACGTTCGCAGCCTCTTTTAACTGTAACTGACAGCCTACATTAGCCGTCACGATAACGTCCGGTTTCCCTTCGCCCAGGACATTCAACTTTCGCGCCTTGAGTTGCTGTGAAAGTTCAGGCTGCAGAATCGAGTAAGTTCCCGCAGAACCGCAGCAAAGATGCCCCTCTCTGTGAGGAGTAATGTCAAACCCAATGTTACCGAGTAGTTTTTCAACAGCACCGGTCAGACTAAGCCCGTGTTGCATCGAACAGGGCGTATGCACTGCTACTCGTGTCGTTGTTACTCCTATTGCCTCACCGCTAACTATTTCAATGGGATCAACTAACTTGTCTACAATCGCGCTCGCCTTGTCACGATACTCAGCGTCATATTGCAGAATTTCCGGATAATCCCTGATCGTTACTCCGCAACCCGTCGCTGAGGAAACAATATAGTCAATTTGATCAATACGGGGATAAAGTTGATCGATAACAACTTTCATTCTCTGCATACCGGTTTCATGCGCAGACAAGTGATAATCCAACGCACCACAACAACCTTCATGCAAAACTTCCGCATCCATACCCTGGTGATGCAGAACCTTCAACAAAGAAGCAACCACATTAGGTGTCGCAGCAGACTGGACACAACCGGATAACAGCACAACGTTCGCACCTATGACGGACTCGACCTGGTGCAAGACCGGCATTTTGATCGGGACATGCCTTCGTATAAAGGCTGGCAGCAGTGGCCTGAAAAACAGCCCTAACTTCAATAGAGGCGCAAACAGGACTGGTCGCGGTACAACCAGCCGAAGCGCGAACGTTAACAGGCGTGATCGGAGCGGCCGGTTTGCGTGGTCCTTCACAAACTCCCGGCCAATATCGAGTAGCCGTCCGTACTCTACCCCGGAGGGACAGGTTGTCTCACAAGCGCGACACGTCAGACAGCGATCCAGATGAACAATACTGTCATCAGAGATGGTGTTGTCTTCCAGCAAATTTTTGATGAGGTAGATGCGCCCACGAGGTCCGTCGAGTTCATCGCCGAGCAATTGATAGGTTGGACAAGTGGCTGTACAAAACCCGCAGTGCACACATTTTCGCAGTATGGCATCCGCCTCCTGCACTTTGGGCAGCGCGATCAGGCTTGGATGGATATTGGTCTGCACTAGAGGCCTTCCTCACGGTACATACGCCCTGGGTTAAAAATGCCACCAGGATCAAAAGTGGCTTTGAGTCTACGATGAAGCACGAGTTCCAGGGCCGACAAAGGTTGAAATGCCTGGGCTTCAAATCGGTCTTTATCATGCCGGACTCTGGTCCAGTGTCCGGAACCTGCATAGCCATCTCGTGGGTCCGATTTCGGATCGAACAACCAGCGCTGGGCGAACCCCCAATCCAATATTGCAAAATCATAATCGAACAATGGTTCATCAGCATCGGTAGATAACCGCCAGACATCCGCTGCATTTTGAAATGCGGGAAGCGCCTGCGAATCGAGTTGGTCCCAGAAAGCGTTGTCTCCCTGGGTACCTTCGAGCATTTCTTCTGTTGCCTTTACTGCCTGTTCATTACCGGACAATCGCACACTGAGTGTGCCACCGGAATAACAACTCGCACTTAGCGAACTAACCCTGTTGGATAATAACTTGACAGTCTCGCGTGCCACATCGCTGGAGCATTCCCGAGTGATTGTTTTCTCCAGTTCCGGCGCAGGAACAACCTTCAGGCTTAAATCAGCTAACAGGCCCAACGTTCCATAGGCGCCACAAACCAGTCGCGACACGTCATACCCCGCCACATTCTTCATTACCTGACCACCAAATTCGCAGTACGCGCCATCATGCAGCACCATACCCGCACCTAACAGGTGATCCCTTGCCGCACCGCGATAAGGCCGCGCAGAACCTGAAAGGCCGGCGCTAACAACGCCCCCGATGGT
Source organism: Gammaproteobacteria bacterium (assembly GCA_012961165.1). GTDB lineage: Bacteria > Pseudomonadota > Gammaproteobacteria > Pseudomonadales > Azotimanducaceae > UBA9659. The sequence continues at coordinate 14,820 of DTZW01000016.1, forward strand.
TGATGTTGCATCGTGCGCAGGCGGGTCAAATGCCAACATCTGGCCCTCAGACCGAAGAAGATTGTCCAGAGTGCCTACCGGGGTGCCTGCCTTAACCCGAACGATCAATTCAGCAGGGTGGTAATCAAGCACGCCTGAGTAGCACTGCGTTGTAAGGACCGGCAGTCCTTCGGCAACATAGCCCAGGAAGCCCTTGGTTCCCCCACCTTTTATCTGGATTGGGCTGCCGTCGCTTCCAGCTTTTTTTATCGACTCTGCAAACGCATCTATCCCTTCCATCAGAATCTATCCAGGTGAGGGAATCTTTCTTCCCCTGCATGAACGTGCATCGCGCCAAACTCTGCACATCGACTTAAAGTTGGTATTCCTTTTCCCGGATTCAGTATTCCGTAGTGATCAAATGCATTTTTAATACCGTGAAAAATACCAAGCTCATCGCGGTTAAACTGCAGGCACATCTCGTTGATCTTCTCGATACCAACTCCGTGCTCGCCCGTGATGGTGCCGCCCTTTTCAATGCAGAGCACCAGGATTTCACTGCCAAATGCTTCTGCTCGTGTCAGTTGATCGCCGTCATTCGCATCGTAAAGAATCAGCGGGTGCAGGTTTCCATCAGCGGCATGAAACACATTGGCGACCTGTAACTCATACTTGTGAGACAAATCAGTAATGGCCTGCAATACATTTGCGAGTTCGCGCCTTGGTATCGTACCGTCCATACAATAGTAATCCGGAGCGATCCTGCCGACTGCTGGAAACGCCGCTTTCCGGCCAAGCCAGAGTTTTTGCCGTTCTACAGCATCGAAGGCCACCGTGAAGGTAATGCAGCCATTGCTTTCGAACACGGCCCGAACCGAGTCAATCAGCTCTTCCAGCTCTTCCAGCGAACCGTCAAGTTCGCAAAGCAGCATTGCTTCTGCTGCTTCGGGATAACCTGCACCAACAAAAGACTCCGCTGCCTGTATCGCCAGTTTGTCCATCATTTCCAGTCCCGCGGGGAGCAACCCGGCACTGATCACACCTGAGACACTGTTTGCCGCATCAAGCACATTAGAGAATGCCGCCATAATAACGGCAACCTCAGGCGGCTTCGGCAATAACTGAACGATTACCTCGACAACAATCCCAAGCATGCCCTCTGAGCCATGCATGAGCGCCAGAAGATCATATCCAGGTGTGTCGTATCCCTTCCCTCCCACAACCACCAGTTCACCGCCCGGGAGCACAACTTTTAACTGTTTCACATTGTGTACAGTTAATCCGTATTTAAGGCAGTGAACACCGCCTGAGTTTTCCGCAACGTTACCACCAATCGTGCAGGCTATTTGTGATGATGGATCCGGGGCATAGTACAAACCAAGATTAGTGACGGCCTCCGAGATGGCAAGATTGGTCACTCCCGGCTGCACCGTGGCAGTTCGCAAGGAGGTATCGACGTCCAGTATCTGGTTGAAGCGGGCCATCACCAAAAGCACCCCTTCACGGTGGGGCATAGCTCCACCCGATAGACCCGTCCCAGCTCCCCGGGGAACTAACGGCACTTCACAGGATTGACATAAAGCAGTAATAGCCTGCACCTGCTCGATGGTATCCGGGATCACAACAACCCCAGGTAGCTGCTTCTTGGCTGTAAGGCCATCTGTTTCATAGACAGCGAGCCGCTCTTCATCGGTGATAATGTCACTCGTAATGGCGCGTAGACGTCTAATAAAGTCTTGATTATAGATCGACATATGGCAAAGTCATTGCTGCGAATGCCACATTATACGGGCGCGGGCCTTGATTGGTACGAACTCCTTAGGATCAGGCTTTACGGTATAATCGCGACCTATTTTCCTGCAACCAGAGGTAACCAGTGCCCATCAACACGGTTGAAGAAATACTCGAAGATTTTCGTCAGGGAAAGATGGTCCTGATGATGGACGACGAAAATCGCGAGAACGAAGGCGACCTCATCATTGCTGCTGACGTGACTACGCCTGAACACATTACCTTTTTTGCCAGGCATGCCTGCGGGCTGATATGCCTGACCGTCACTGAACAAAGGGCCCGGCAACTTAAAATACCTCTGATGGTAGACAACAACGGCTCAATGCACGAGACCAACTTCACTGTTTCAATTGAAGCTGCAGAAGGCATAACGACAGGCATATCCGCTGCTGACAGAGCCAAAACAGTTCGAACTGCCGTCGCGAAAAATGCCCGGGCAGACGATCTGGTCCAACCCGGCCATATATTCCCCCTCATTGCCAAGCGCGGCGGTGTGTTGACTCGAGCCGGGCATACCGAAGCGGGTTGCGACCTGGCTCGAATATCGGGTTATGAACCTGCCTCAGTGATCGTTGAGGTCATGAATGAAGATGGCACCATGGCCCAGCGACCGGAACTGGAAGTATTCGCCGAGAAACACGGTATCAAAATCGGCACCATCGCCGACCTCATCCAATATCGCAATCTGTACGACACGACTATTGAACGAATCGATACCAGGCAGGTAACAACGCATCAAGGAGAGTTCGAACTCCATACCTACAAGGATAATATTTCTGAATGTGTCCATTACGCACTGGTAAAGGGCGAAGTTAGCGAGGAGCAACCCTGCCTGGTCAGGGTGCAGGTACTCAATACACTCAGAGACATACTTAATACGACGCGCCCCGGGTATGAAAGCACCTGGTCGCTATCTGATTCAATGGCACACATCGCTGAAGCAGGATCCGGCGTCGTGGTGCTGGTTGGACAGGAATTTCACCAGGCCGATGAGTTGAGTCATATACAGTATTTCCCCGAGGTTCCACCTGTCCAGCGTCATACCAATGAGGCTGGAGGTTATCGGGTTGTGGGTACCGGGTCCCAGATACTAAGGGATGTCGGGGTGAGTAAAATGCGTCTGCTCAGCTCACCAACTCGGTTTAATGCAATTTCTGGATTTAACCTTGAAGTCATTGAATTTGTTGAAAAACATAAAGCAGTTTAGGGTTGCTACAAGCCTCGTGCTAGCAAGCCTTTGGGTAACGCTGGGCGACGCCCCTTGTTACGCTGATACGGCGCCCTCTGACGTCGTAACGGCATTTCACGCCGCGCTCACTACCGCCATGAAAAGCAGCTCCTATAAGCACAGGCTGAGCGTTGTTGAACCGGCAGTAACCGATCACTTCCAAATTCACACCATCGCGCGAATATCACTGGGACGACATTGGCGTTCGCTTAACGCTGAAGATCAAGCCGGTTTCCAGGCCCTGCTGAAGGACCTGGTGAGCTCGACTTATACTTCACGGTTCAAACAAGACAATGGAAAGGTGTTTAGCATCACGGCCACGGAACCCATCGCGACGAACCGCAAACGGGTAAAGTCGATTCTCGAAACCAGCACAGAAACCGTCACCCTCGACTACCAGTTACAGCAAGAGGACGGCATCTGGAGGATCTACGACATCGTTGCCAACGGGGTCAGTGACCTGTCGCTAAAGCGCTCAAATTACTCTGCTATGTTCAAAAAGGGTGGCCTTGAGTCAGTCCGGCAAGAGATATTATCCAATATCGCTGCCAATGCGGCAGAACAAGACGAATAGTCCATGTTAACTCCCTTCTTAACCGCCTGGATTACCTGGGTATCGAATCGCGCTGGTCTGATCATGGCGGTCACGATGCTCCTGACCATCGGTGCCGGTTACTACGCTATCGCAGCGTTTAGCATGAATTCAGATAACTCCCTTCTCATCCGCCAGGATACGCACTGGAAGCAGGTGAACAGGGCGTTCCTTAATACCTTTCCTCAATATAACCAAAATACCTTCGTCGTTGTCAGTGGCAACAAACCGAACCAGGTATCGATTGTCGCCAGGCATCTCGCCAGCCAGATAAGGGAAAATGACAGTGTGTTTCGAACAGTCTACAGCCCGGCGTCCAACCAGTTCGCCCAGGAGCACGCCCTGCTCTATCTTGAACCAGACACCCTCAACGACACTATCTCGAAACTTGCAGATGCGCAGCCTTTCCTGACCGCTGTCGCGACCGACGACTCCCTTCGGTCAGTACTACAACTGGTACTCGATGCCCTGAATTCAAACGAAACCTTGCCAACCGGGTTTACCCGCATGCTGGATGCACTGAGTTCGACCGCAGAACAGGCACTGACTGGCGACTCAAAACCTATTTCATGGAGAGACGAACTTTTCCAGGTTGAGGACGACACCTTCTATCAGGTCATTTTTATTCAAGGTCAGCAAAATTTTGGCGAAGATCTACCCAATGCGAGGATCATCGAAGCGCTACAATCAACCATCGCCGGTCTCTCACACCCTTATCGCGACGATGTGACCATTCGCCTGACAGGGCAAGTGCCACTGGAACACCAGGAGATTGTGAGTGCATTGGACAGCGCCCAACTTGCCGGTACCCTGGCTCTGGTTATTCTGATCTTCGTGCTGGCCTGGGGCATGCGCTCCATGTGGATTGTCGCAGCGGTCTATCTCACCATGATTATCGGACTGATCTGGACTGCCGCTTTTGCCATGATCGCGATCGGTCAGTACAACACAATCTCTATTATTTTCCTGGTGATGTTTATTGGCCTGGGTGTGGATTTTGCGGTTCACCTGTGCCTCAAGTTCCAGGAAGCCCGGCTCCGCCTTGATAAAATGAGCGCGTTGATTGAAACCGGCACGGAGCTTGGCCCTGCCATCATGTTATGTGGTGTCACTTCAGCTATCGGCTTTCTCGCTTTTGTACCAACGGAATACATTGGCCTTGGTGAGATGGGCATCATTTCAGGCGGCGGCATGATCATAGCGGTTGTGTTGAGTCTTACCCTGATTCCAGCCTTTTTCGCAGTATCCGGTGACCCACGCCCTGCGACCGATGTTCCCTTCGCCAGCCTGCTATCGCGAGCCGTCGCAAAAAACTCGAAACGGACTTCATACATCACACTTGGCGTAGCGGTAGTCCTGACCTTGATTGCAACCCAGGCGCAGTTCGACTACAGCACACTGTCCCTAAAAGACCCGAAATCTGAGGCCATGGCGACCTTAATAGAGCTTCAACGTGAAGACATCATCACCGATTTCGCTTTAACCTACGTCGCCGATGACCTGGCCGCGGCTAACAATACCCGGGAAATGCTCGAAGGACTGGCGGTTGTTTCCGACGTAAAAACGCCCACGGACTATCTCCCGGTAGACCAGGAGGAGAATCTCTACATTCTGGAAGACGCGCGGTTTTTCCTGGATTCGTTGTTTGCACCATCACCGGCCCCGGTCACCTGGGGTGACGAAAATTTACTGCTCATGCTTTCCAGCATTAACACCAGTCTGCAGAACACGCTACAAAACCCTGCGCCAGGCCCAGGTATTAGCAATAACAGTCCCGAACTGGAGGCTTCCCTCACCCGGTTGCAAAAGGCAGTCAGCGACCTGCAAGAGGCATCTTCGGATACCCGCGCGCTCTACTCTGAGCTGATTGTGCCACCTATAAAAAGCGAAATTGAATGGCTCAAGACTGCGCTGGAGCCCGAACAGGTAACACTGGAGCGCCTGCCGGTGGCACTACAGGAACGACTGATTGCCAAAGATGGCAGAGCAGTGGTGTCAATCACGCCTGCGGAGGACGTTGTACCGGTCGAAGCCATGCGCCGGTTCACGACCGACGTGATGGCGTTAGTACCTGAAATCACTGGTAGACCAGTCCTTGATCTGGGAATCGGTGATATTGTTATCACCGCCTTCCAGACCGCCATCCTGATCGCAGTCTCGCTGATATTTCTCATTCTTCTGATTACTCTGCGCAGCCTGGTGGATTCGATCCTCGTTTTCATTCCACTGGCGATGACCGCAATGCTGACATTAAGTGTTTCGGTGTTGATTGACCTGCCGCTCAACATGGCGAATGTTGTTGTTATCCCCTTGATATTTGGACTAGGGGTAGATAACGGCATTCATATCGTCAAGAGGTTCCACCAGTCGAGGAATGTTGAAGTGCTCGTGCATTCCAGTACTCCAAAAGCTGTGTTCCTGAGCAACCTGACAACGATCGGGACCTTCTGCGCACTCAGCTTTTCTTCCCATCAGGGAATTTACTCAATCGGCGTACTGCTCACCATCGCGTTAACCAGCCTGATGTTCCTGACCCTGGTGTCACTACCCGCACTGCTGGTAACATTTTCAAGCCCTCATTCGATACTCGCTAGAGAACAAACGGTATGAACGCCTTCCTGTTTTTCGGGTAATCGGTAAAGTGTTCCTGATACCACCGATGGTGGCTGATGGCTCGTGGCAACAGGTTCGCAATCGTCCACAAGAGAAATACCCAGGCAGCTGGCGAAAGTGTCATCAACGTCCAACCAAACCATTGCACAGTCTCGCCGAGGTAGTTAGGTGAGCTGACATAGCGGTAAAGAAAACCCCGGGGAATCTGGTAATCATCAGCGGTATCCGTCCGAAGACCAACCAGAATGCGATCTGACCGCTTCGTTATGTAGTATCCCAGGACAAACAAAAGCGACCCTGCAATAAAGTTCCAACGGGTCAGCCATTCCTGCCCGTACCAGTCCTGGTAAAGCACAAAGTGATAGCCATTGAGAAAAGCATTCGTCGAATTAAAGACAATAGCCATCAGCACTAGCGTGATGGGAATCCTTCTTCGGGATGTCAACGTAAAGGGGTAGACAAACGCCCGATGGAAGTAATGAACCTGCCAGGCCACAAGAAACAGGTAAATAACAAAATTAACTGGAATGAACATCAACACTGACAGCATTAACAGGCTTGCCGGGGCTTCCATTAGCAGCCAACCGGTTCTGGACGACACGGTCGGTCCCCAGCCTGTACGAAGATACCGTCCGTATGGCGCCGAGATAAAAAACAACAACACGAAAACACATGGAGCAATGACCACCATTGCCCAGAGCACGACTGGATATAGTTCACTTATCGACAATACGGCAGTTCGTTGTGAATCAACAAAACGGAGCTTATGATGTCGAGCATCGGGGTACAAGGGAACGCAGTCCATTGTGATTGAGATGGACTTTGACAACCCTGCAGCCAAAACAAAGATTACAGGTGCAGGGAGGCACCCTGTTCTAACCTGCAAAATTGGCCAACTGTTGTCAGTGCCTTTACCAAACCGGGCTGACTGTTGTTCACGGTTCTGGGCGGCAACCAGCCACCTAACGAATATGCCAGGAGAGCTAATCGTAACCTGCACGGCTGAAGGTCGTAGCAGACGCACTGGCTGCAGATGCAATGAGAATACAACCGTTATTTCGAACTGGTATAGACTAGCACCTGCTACTTTAACTAAAGGGAGAAAAGCATGCGCTACCTTATCGCGATATTACTACCGCCACTGGCGGTCTTTCTATGCGGGAAACCGATCCAGGCAATTATTAACATTTTCCTAACCCTGGCATTCTGGATCCCAGGTGTCGTCCACGCGTTATTCGTCGTTAATAGCCACCTCGCAGACAAGCGGACGGAAAAAATCGTCGACGCGATCAAGGACAATGGATAATTAAGGAAAGTGAATAATTAGGAAAAGTAAATAATGACAAGACTACTCCTGACGTTACTTGCCATTGGCCTGGCTGGTTGTGAATCCACTTATTACGACGCCATGGAACAGCTTGGCATCCATAAGCGGGAAATACTGATTGACCGAATCGAGGACGCACAAACCGCGCAGGAAGAGGGACAGGAGCAGTTCAAGGATGCACTGGAGCAATTTCAGGCCGTCGTGAACTTTGATGGTGGCGATCTGGAAGTTATTTACGACAAACTCAATTCAGAATACGAAGACAGCGTCGATGCAGCCGACACGATCAGGGAACGAATCGGTGGAGTGGAATCCGTGGCCGAAGCATTATTCTCAGAGTGGGAAACAGAGTTAAATGAATATTCCAGTGCAACATTGAAGCGAGACAGCCAGCGTCAGCTTGAACAGACGCGCAGACGCTTCAATCAACTGATGTCTTCGATGCGAAATGCGGAAAGAACCATCGACCCGGTTCTTGCCAGTCTGAAAGACAACGTTCTATATCTGAAACACAACCTTAACGCCCGGGCTATCGCTTCGCTTAAAGGCGAACTCAGCACCGTGAATGAGGATGTCAACACGCTCATCGAAGCGATGCAGACAGCGATTAACGAGTCGAGCGTATTCATTGACCAGATGAAAACTGATCGCTAGAGCAACTTAGCTAGAGAGGATTTCTATTCCACGACCCGCGCAAAGGTAAAGTCAGGGTCCTGTCCAAGGACGCGGCGAACAACACCCTTCAGTTTCGGGTGAACCATATACGCACTACTGGTTTCTGAATTAGGTAGAAGAGGAACCTCTTTTACGATAATTCGCTGTAGCTCCGCCGCCGCCTTAAACCTCTCCGCAGGATTAATGCTTTCAAGCAACACGGTTAGCGAACGGTCATACTCTTTGCTGCTGTACCTGCCCCGATTATTAGGATTATCTGAGCCCAGCAGGTCTGCGTAGGTCACCAGGTCGTCAAAATCTGGATACCAGCTGCTAAGTACCAGGTCGAATTCTCCTCTTCGCGCCTTATTAAGGTATTGCTTGAAAGTCTGCTGGTCTACGCGAGAAGTGATTCCCAGCGATTGCTCTAATAACCCCTGGAAATATTCCGCCGCCTTCGCACCGGTGGTACTCGAGACAGTAAGAATAGTGAGGTCCGGTACTTCACCGATTTCCCGAGCCACCTGTTCCATAAGCTCAAGACGCTGCTGCTTTCCACGAATGACAACTGGTGGAGGATATTCATCGACAAACGACTTTTCATTTCCCCTGATCCAGCTTGGGAACAGCGTACCCGTCGCCTTGTACCCTGGTATTGCAATCACCTTGTTAACATACTCGTCAGGGTTAAAGCTCGCCTGGATAGCCTGACGCAGGGCTTTATTACCGGTAGGTTTACCCTCACGAAAATTGAACCAGACGTAGGTCACACCGCCGGTCAAAAACGTGCGAACTCGCATGCCCTGAGCAACGGCGTCTTTTACGGTTTCTGCCCCCATCCTGACAAATGCAATCTGGCCGTCCCGAAACAGGTTCAGCCTGGTGCGGTTATCGCCGGTAATGTAGGCCACCTCGATCTCATTTAACTCAATAGCTTCCCGGTTCCAGTAATGAGGGTTTTTGGACATCACCAACCGTGCCTCATGAACCCATTCGGTCAGGACAAAAGGCCCATTGGACAGCAGCTGATCTGATTCTGACCCATAACGTTCACCAGCCTGATCGTGGAAAGCCTTGTTAACGGGATAAAAGGTCGCATGTGCCATCAGCCCAAGACAGTATCCACAGGGTCGTCCAAGCTCGACTACAAGCGTCCCCTCCGATGGAGACGACACTCCCAGCGCGGCAACTGGAAGTTCCCCATTTTGAATGGCCTCTGCATTCTTGATTGGATACATGATGGCGGCGAAAGGAGCCGCAACGGCAGGATCATTAACGTTTTGCCAGGCGTAAACAAAATCTGCGGCGGTCACTTTACTGCCGTCATGCCAGCGTGCATCGGGCCGCAACCTGAAGGTCAGTGTGGTAGGGGTTACATCCCAGCTCTCTGCGACACCGGCGACCAGCCGCCCCCGACGGTCATAACGTAACAGCCCTTCTGTGGTGTGCCCCAGGACAAAAAAACTGACCAGATCGGTCGCTTTACTGGTATCCAGGCTTGGCGGCTCCTGCAGCATCGAAATGCGAATGGACTGCGCCTTAAAATCAACCGGGGATGACCATACCCACTCACTCAGCAGGGTTAACGTTAAAACCAGCAGAGTCATAAAAAGACGGTGATCACAGGTTCGACGACCCAACAATAATCGCGGAAATAGCGTTGCTACACTGGGTAATCTATTCAACTGATAGCTCAAGGATGCTTTTCACCCCATTATCCAGAAATGCTTCGCCCTGCGATACCATGAACCAGCTGACAGACAATCTATATCCAGGCCAAAGATTGCTGAAAACGGAAACCCGTGAGCCCGTCAAACAAAAGGTAGCACTGGTCAATCAGGTAACCGCCTCCACTAGTCCTTACCTGCTAACATTGGTGCCCCGGTTTAACCTGTTTCCAGACGACAAAACCATGGTGATACAAAGACAATGATGAACGATTTAACACGGCTATACACTCACCCTGATTGCGAGCTCCACGAGATGCCGCGGCATCCGGAACGTCCTGATCGACTTAGAAGTATCATGTCGAGGTTAACGGCGTCAGGAATAATCAGCGAGACCAGTGTAGTTCTGGCGAGCGAAGTGTCCGATGACATACTGTCGAAGATTCATCCTGAAACCTACATTGAGTCCATCAACAAAAGCGAACCTGAAAGTACCGTCATCAAGGTTGAGCGTGACACTTATATGAGTCGCGGTAGCCTTCGTGCCAGTAAACTCGCTGCTGGGGCCTGCGCCGCGGCAACGAGAGATGTCCTAAGCGGGGACGCGAGACGCGTCTTTTGCGCCGTCAGGCCACCAGGACATCACGCAGAAATCACGGCGGCTATGGGGTTTTGTCTATTCAACAACATTGCTCTTGCCGCGGAACTGGCGCTTGCGAACGAAAGTGTCAGTCGTGTTGCTATCGTCGATTTTGATGTCCACCACTGCAACGGTACGGTCGACATATTCAAAGACAGACCCGAAGTCCTGGTGTGTTCCAGTTTTCAGGAACACTTCTACCCCCATCGGTATCTCGATTTCACTAATCCACATATTCTCAACATGCCACTTGAGAAAGACGCGACCGGTGACCAGTTCAGGGCCAGAGCAGAAAGAGAATGGTTGCCCGCACTTGAAAACCATAAACCCGATGTACTTTTTATCAGTGCAGGGTTTGATGCACATACAGAAGATCCACTTGGTGAACTGCGTTTTGTTGAGTCGGATTACGCCTGGATAACATCGCAGCTGATCAGCATCGCAGAACGATTCTGTGGAGGAAGAATCGTCTCCACATTAGAAGGAGGCTATGACCTGGACGCCCTGGCCCGTAGTGTAGAAACGCATATGGGCACGCTGATCAGGGATTCCTTAGTTTAAGTAACTCGCAATATCGAAGTCATCAACCTGTGCCGGTAACAGATACTTTTGCGCATAATCCCTGTAGACACCGGACTCAAGAAAGAGCCGGAACAGTTCCGGATCCAGATGCTGATCGTTAACCATAAATGACATGATCTTGACGCTGTCAGATAATTTTTTCGGCTTCTTGTAAGGCCTGTCTACGGCCGTCAGCGCCTCGAACACATCGGCTATCGCCATCACCTTCGCGGGGACTGACATCTCGTCGCCGGTCAGGCGTTTCGGGTATCCGGTACCATCCATCTTTTCATGATGACCACCTGCAATCTCTGGCACCCGCTCCAGATGCTTCGGAAACGGCAGGCTCTCCAGCATTACAATCGTCTGGACAATGTGATCGTTAATTTTGAACCTCTCTTCATCTGTTAACGTCCCGCGCGAGATACAAAGGTTGTAAATTTCACCGAGGTTGTACTTGTTCTCGGGAACTTCGACCTGGAACCCGTAGTTATTGTCCGGGTCAGCCGAATGCACCACTGAATTGTGTTCTATTACGTGATCAGGGCGATCTGCCAGCAGCGCTTCCTCACATGGCAAGGACGACTCGGGTTCCTTCTCCTTTCGCTTAAGCTCCTCGAAAGAGACACCCGTTCGATCGCTAAGCGTTCGCGTCCAGGTTGTAGCGGCAATTTTCTTCACTCGATCTACAAGTTCATCCGCCATGAACTCGCCACCCAGGTTGCACTCGGAGATGAAGTAGTAGTCATCATCGATCCGAGTCAGTTCCTTTTCCAGCTCAGCTTTAAGGGATTCAGGGTCTCCTACACCGGAAATCACTCTGTCCTGGTAAGCGATAGTTCGTTCCAGCTTTAACACCTCAAAGCGCATTCTGACCTCATGAATACGGTCTGTAATCGTCTCAAGCTTGGTTGCCTTATCAACCACGTACTCAGGGGTCGTCACCTTACCGCAGTCATGCAGCCATGCACCTATGTGCAACTCGTACCACTCCTCCTCCGTCAGGCTAAACTCGGTAAAAGGACCCGAAGTTGAATCACAGGCTGCTCGAGTGAGCATTTTGGTCAGCTCCGGTACCCGCTCACAATGCCCACCCGTATAGGGCGATTTGGCATCGACCGCACGAGCCATCAGGGTGATAACAGCGTCCAGCAAGCTTTCCTGAGCTTCAATCAATAAAGCATTATCCAAAGCGACTGCAGCCTGTGAAGCGAGGGCTTCAATCAGGGGCTGTATCTGCTCAGAAAATGCAATGACTTCGCCGCCGGGTGCCTGGGCATTCAACAACTGGAGTACGCCGATAACATAATCCTGACTGTTCTTGAGGGGAACTGTCAGTACCGACCTGGTGCGATAGTTGTTTCCCTCGTCAAACCGTTTGGTACCCGAAAAGTCGAATGCCGTTGAATCATAAGCGTCACTGATATTAAGGGTATCTCCCGACAAAGCGGCACTGGCTACAATCTGCTGGGTATTAGGAGAACTGTCTTCAAGGAACATCTGTACAGGAGGGATGGTGATTTCCACACCGCTGGTTCCCCCTTGTGCTACCCGGAGAGAATCAGTGCGCATGATTTCGAACTCGAGCGTGTTCTCTTTCGTTCGAATATAAAGTGTCCCACCATCAGCATTACCAATATCTTTTGCTTCCAGCAAAATAATCTCCATCAGCTTGTTAGTATCCTTCTCCGCTGACAGTGCGATACCGATATCGATCAGTCTTCTAAATGACGCCAGGTCGGACGACATATGTTTCTCCTTAGTCCCTGCTGCAAGAGCCCTGCGCGTCCCTTGTCAAAATAGACGATGGTTGACCACACACGCCATCATAAAAGCTTTTCAGGGCCCTGTCATGAATGTGTGATCGGTCTCTTTTTGCTAAACTTGGTTCCTCAAACTGAGAATTACTATCATGTCTACAAGAATCCCGTTTATCTTCGAATACGAGTACGCCTATGGTGTGCTGGAAGAACTGACACCACTCATACGCCGCGTCACAGCGCCCAATCCCAGTGGTTTCACTTTCCATGGTACCGGCACCTATATTATCGGTCGGGGCAATGTCGCTGTCATCGACCCTGGGCCACTGATCGAAGAGCACGTCAACGCGCTCGAAAACCTGCTTAAGGGAGAAACCGTTACCCACATATTGATTACCCATACCCATACCGATCACTCACCTGCCGCGGCTCCCCTGAAGAAAACCTGGGGAACAAAAACCTACGGATATGGTCCACATGGCGCCGGTATAATGGAGGCTGGAGTTCAAATCGAAGCCGGTGGCGACATGGCGTTCATCCCGGACGTTGAGGTCCGCGATGGCGATGTTATTGAAGGTGATGGCTGGACTGTTGAATGTGTCTACACACCTGGGCACACCTCGAATCACATCTGCTTCAGCCTCAAAGAAGAAAATGCCTTGTTCACCGGCGATCACGTGATGGGCTGGTCCACCAGCGTTATTGGTCCACCCGATGGAGATATGACAAGCTACATTTCGAGCCTGGAAAAACTGTTACTGCGAGACGATGAAATCTACTGGCCTACTCACGGTACCTGTATCAGGGATGTTAAAAACTTTGTCCAGGCATTCATTGCTCATCGGCTGGACAGGGAAAGACAGATCCTGAAATGCCTGGGTGAGGGATATACAGACATCAAGAAAATGGTGCCTGTGATGTACACAGAGACTGACCCCGGACTATATGGGGCAGCTGCAAGATCAGTACTCGCAGCAATGATCCGGATGATTGATACGGACCAGGTGAAGTGCGATACACCTGCTGCGTCAGTAGAATCAGGTTTCAGTTTGTCTTAAACCCTCCGCCATTTCGATGCACCACTAAGGACGGTTCGTCAAGATCTCTGGTGCTGGCCCGCTAAGCGGCGACAACAAGAGCGAGCCTACAAAGCCGTTATGGCACCCCAGAGTTTATCTGCCCCTTGGGCAGCGAAATGACGTCCCACTAACTTTTGCCATTCACGTTCATTGCCGTACTCTTCACGCCAACTCCACAAACGGCGGGTCCGATGATTGAGTGAATGCTCCAGCGTGTACCCCATGGCCCCATGCACCTGGTGCGCAATATCCGTACAGATTGAGACGGCTTCCCCGATTCTTGCTTTACCAATCGCAATATCCAGTTCGCCCAGGGTCGAAAACGAGTCAACCACAGAGTGGCTGGCCATTTGGCATGCTGCCACTTCACCGGCAAGAATAGCCAGCTGGTGCTGAATTGCCTGGAACTTTGATATTGGCCTGCCAAACTGCAAGCGCTCGGTGGAATATTGGACTGTCATCTCCAGTACAGACTCGAGTGCACCGGACATCATCAAGGCGCGCAGCGCCGCTCCCATCAACTTGATTCTTTCAGGTGTCTGAGAATCGACACTAAAGGCGGACTCTGCCGCCACTTTGGTATTCACACTTATAGCATCGCGAGGCTCCCCCGCGACGCTGTTTTTCTGAACGATGTCGAAATCCGAAGCTGGCACTCTGCACAACTTTAAACCGTCAGGTCCCTGAGCAACCAGAACCACCTGCGCACACCAACGAGCAAATGCAACATCATTTGCAGTACCGCTGAGTGACAAGCCATCACTAATAATAAATTTACCCGAAGCAATCGTTACCGGCCCCGATTCGATTGATTGACCCTGCTCGCTGAGCAGCAGACCGGCAATAAAATGTTCCGCCAGCGGGACCGGCGCGGCAAATCTCGCCGCCTCCCGGATGACCAGCAGCGAGTCTTCAAGGTCGCCACCAGAACCGCCTGCGTCCACCCCTAATCCCGCCGCAGTCAGTCCCGTTTCGGTCAAGATCTGCCAGAGGTTTTCTGCGAATGTTCCTGATTCTGACCTGTCGACCACTTCTGGCGTACATAAATCAGTCAGTAATCTGTTGAGGGTTTCACTGATTAACTGTTGTTGTTCATTCATAGCGTATTACCTTAATCCCAGACCGCGGGCAATGACGCCTTTGAGAACTTCACGGGTGCCGCCTCTTAATGTGAAAGACGGCGCGTGGAGTATGCATTCGTTGAGCGTATCGACAAATCGCCGGGAACAATCACCCGACACAGACAAACGAACTATCTCGGGAACCATCCGCTCATAGCTGTTCCCAAGGTCTTTAATCAGCGCGGCTTCCGTTAATGGCAACTTGCCTTCACCCAGCATTCCTGCAACGGATATCGACATTCTTCGAAGGGTGACCAGGTGGGAAGCTAACCTGCCTAGCAATACGAGCTGTTCATCGCTAGGGTTGGACTCAATTTCACGCGCAAATTCAACGATCACCCTGAACGCACTCAGGAATCGTTCAGGGCCACTTCGTTCGTACCCCAACTCACTCATCACCTGCTCCCAGCCGTTGCCGGGTGTACCGACCATCATGTCATCTGGAATGAACACATCATCAAAAAAAACCTGGTTAAAATCTTCTTCACCGGAAAGGTTCCTGATACCCGTCACCGTGACGTTCTTGTCGCTTAGGTCCACAACCAGTTGACTCATACCGGCATGTCGATTCTCAGACGGCGGCTCGGTCCTGACCAGCGTTACCATGTAGTGATTGGTATGCGCGTAACTTGTCCAAATTTTGCTGCCATTCAGCAGCCATCCGCCATCGGTTTTTGTAGCACTGGTCCTGATTGACGCGAGATCGGATCCACTATCTGGCTCGCTCATCCCGATAGAGAAGAAGTAGTCGCCGCTGACAATCTTTGGAAGGAATCGCTGCTTTTGCTCCTCGCTGCCATATTTCAACATCAGCGGTCCACTTTGCCGGTCAGCAATCCAGTGGCACCCAACCGGTGCACCTGCCGCCAGCAGTTCTTCCGTCACCACATACCGTTCGAGGAATGATTTGTCTAAGCCACCATATTTTTTGGGCCAGGTCATACCAATCCAGCCCTGCGCCCCCAATTTTCGACTGAATTCGGCAGATTCTCCTGCATTGAAATCTGAGTTCGGGAGTGTGCCGGGGTCGAGCTCCCGGGCTAAAAATTCTCGAACTTCCTGACGGATTAATTCAGCCTCGTCGGGGAGTTTGAAGCGCTCGAATTTCAAGCCTTGAAACATATGTTCTCTCTCTAAATAAACGCGTAAAGTATCGTTTAACCATTAATATTGCAACGCACCAAAATTTGTGCTCGCATTGTTTACCCAACAACTGGAATTCCCCTGCATGAGCCTGATCGGCTTAGACCAAATTAGCCAGGAACACCTGAACACTGCAGGCGGTAAAGGTGCGAATCTAGGCGAACTCATCAAGCAAGGCTTTCCTGTTCCGCCTGGCTTCGTTGTCGGCGCGCAAGAGTATGCCGTATTTTTAGACGGACTCGACATTCCAGCCAATGACGACATCCCCGCTGATACTGAAGCATTCCTGGCAGATATTCGTACAAAGATCCTCGCAACACCCTTAAATGAATCGTTGCTGGACGAGATAGAAAGGCATCATGAGATACTCGCAGCAACACGCCCTTCGGACCTGGTGTATGCGGTTCGCTCTTCCGCAACAGCAGAAGACCTGGCGGACGCAAGTTTTGCTGGGCAACATGATACTTATTACTATGTCACTGCCGACAGCATTGGCTTGATGGTCAAGAAATGCTGGGCTTCACTTTGGTCAAATGCCGCTTTCTCGTACCGCCACACCCAGGGTATAGAACATCGAACCGTCTACATGGCCGTCGTCGTACAGGAGATGGTACGTTCAGATGTTTCAGGGGTGACCTTTACTGCGGACCCTGTCAGTGGCAACAACTCTGTCATTATTACCGAGTCAAGCTGGGGTATGGGCGCTGCGATTGTTGACGGAAGGGTATCCCCCGACCAATACCTGGTAGACAAGAAAAGCAACAGACTCACCTCTATCAAAATCTCCGACAAGAAATTCATGGTGCCTGCCCGGGTCGAGCCCGAGCGGGGGGCTCGCCTGGTGGAAGTGCCGGCGAACCTTAGGCGCATGAAGTCGCTTACCGATGAGCAGGTAGCAGAAATTGCCGCGCTTGCCACAAGGGCCGAAGCTCACTTTGGCAGCCCGCAGGACCTTGAATGGGCGATCCAGGATGGACAGTTATTTCTGCTGCAGTCCCGTCCAATTACTATCATGGGTTCTGCTGAAGAAGATGAGCCGGTCGGCCGTTATATCCTATTCAAACCCATTGCGGAAAATTTTACCGATCCGTTGATGCCACTCACAGAAGACATAATGGTCGGCCTCGTGCCCATGATGAAAGTGATCCATGGCCGTGTGTATGTGAACTTTAACCATGTCAGATCACTGATTCCGCTCAAGATGAGTGACGAGGATATTGCTCGCCTTGGATACCTGTCTGAACCCAAAAACCAAAACCCCGGGATCTCTATTCCCCGCATGCTGATGTTGGGAATCGTCCTGTTCTTCAACTACCTGGTAATGGGTGTCTTCAACCGTCGCACAGCTGCCATGCCAGATGATTTCATGGCCAGCTATCGCCAGTACTTTACCCAGGTCGCCCGTGACCAAACCATCACCGCGCCCAACGCTCTCATTAAACTTTTTCTGAAGTTCCGATTCTTTGAACCCGTGGGCAATATGGTATTGCTGGTTAACCTGATCGCGCCAAGATACATGCTGATGCTGAGGTTAACCCGTGCGTTACTCCTCCGATGGGCACCTGAATTGTCAGATGACACTGCCTCCCTTCTCTGCTCCGGGACGGAAGGCGTGCTATCTACCCAAATGGGTCACGACATCCTCGGGCTGGCAAAGATCGCCAAACGAAGCTCAACCGTAAGCGAGCTTCTGAAGAACAAACAACCAAAAGACGCGGTCCAGGCCATACGAGACTCAGGCGAAGGCGGGGAGTTCATCACTGCCTTAACTGAATTCCTCGCAATGCATGGTCATCGTGCACTCAAGGAGTTCGAGCTCAATTCTGTACGCTGGGAAGAAGACCCATCCCCGGTTCTGGGAATGGTTAGAAATTATTTGCTGGTGGACACAAACCTTGAACAAGCAGACAGCAGTATTAAGACGCAACGCGAATCCCTGAAGCAACAGGTCAGGAACGAGCTTCGAGCACTGCCCTATGAAACCCTTGGGAATCCGCGCACGCGGCTCATTGAGGCTCTCATAGAACAGACCAAGTACTACATGAAACTACGGGAAAACTCCCGCTTCTATCACATCATGGCGTTCTACGCAGTGCGGCTGAAGATTTTAAAAATCGAGCAGGAACTGCTCAGCAAGAAGGTCATGAAATGTAAGGATGACATCTTCTACCTTCATTGGAACGAAGTAGTCCAACTGCAGACAGGCGAATCTGACTGGACTGATGTCGAGGACACGATTCGAGCGCGGCGCATGGAACATATTCGTCGCGGCAAAATGGTGCCGCCTAAAACCATCGGCATGGACATTGAAGAAGTCGAAGAATATGACGATGAAAAAGCGCTGTCTGGCCAAGGAGCATCCCCGGGCAGATACGAAGGTATTGCAAGAGTCATTATGGACCCGGCGACCGACAATGAGATAGAACCAGGCGAAATTCTGATAGCACCCTACACTGATCCAGCTTGGACGCCCCTGTTCCTTACCGCAAATGCTGCAGTAATTGAAGTTGGAAGTTACCTGTCACACGCGGGCACCATCGCCAGAGAATATGGTATGCCGTGCGTTGTTGATGTCGCCAACTGTACCAGCAAGATCACGACAGGAACGCGCATATCGGTTAATGGCTCCAGCGGTAAAGTGACGATCCTGACGCAGCAGGAGCCCATATGATCCTGTCCGTCCTTATGTTCTTCATCGGTATTCATTTTATGATCATGCTGCTGGCGGCAGGTTATCGAATCACTGACCTCTGGTATCGAATCGGCGATTTCTGGAAAGGCATCCTGGCAAGAATTGCAGGTCTAACATTGCTTGATGGAATTCTTCTGAGCACGCTGTCCGGCAATGCACTGAGCAGCTTTGCCTGGGGCCAGTTATGCTACCTCGTTTTTCATATTGTGATTTTTTGGGTGGCCCGAATGGGCATCTACCTCATGGAAACCAGGAGACGCTAGCCGGGTTGGTACCCGTCGGGTTTTGCTGAAAAAAAATAGCAGATGGTTTTACCAACCATCACGCCGATGTCTTGCCTGTCCATTTCCAGACCACACTCGGCCATCACCAGAGCGCGTTGCCTTTTCCTATCATTTCAAATAATATCGATTTCGACTGTTTTACGATCCCGGTCGGCCTAAGCTTTCGATGAACCAACGCTGCATAAAAGGCGAGTTACTCAGCTAGCAGTCACACCTGTGTTCATTCAACACCCGTGTGACGTTATCAGTATGAGGCAACGGGCAATTAGACATAAACACGTCTCTACTGACATCCGGATGTCAGCGCTTGTCAAGCAAACTGTTTTCACCGCGATCATCACTGCCTCAGGTCTATCGTTCAGCGCGCAACTTTATGCCTGAACGGTATTTGAACCAACCTATTTGGATCAGAAATATGACAGAAGAAGTTGTAAACGACAGAAAAAAAGCTCGTTTGCTATGGACACACACTGAGGGCTATCGCGGCGCCTTTGGGATGGCAATTCTTGCAATGGCGATCGCCTACGTCTTTATGTTCGGGGCACCGCTGCTCGCGGCTTTTTCAATCGACGCGATTCGGGCTGGTGAAGAATTCTCGCCGGCCCCAGGTACCATCCTAATTGCTCAGTTTTTCTCCGGCAATGACATCCCGGGGATGATGGCTTACCTGGCACTTGCCGCAACCGGAACGATTTTACTTACCGCGATTGCCGGTGGATTTCTGTATCTGCGCGGCAGGTATATCGCATTCGCCTCGGAAGGTATTGTCAGAAGATTAAGGGATCGGCTTTTCGATCACATCGAGCACCTGCCTTCCACTTTCCATGACACCGCTGATACCGGAGACCTGGTGCAGCGCTGCACATCTGACATGGAAACAATTCGGGTGTTCCTTTCGGGACAAGTCATTGAAATAAGCCGCGCCTTTCTCATGCTGATCGTTGTTCTTCCTATCCTGTTTGCTTTGGATGCGAGGATGGCGTGGTTGTCTTTGACTACCCTGCCGCTCCTGCTCATTGCCGCGATCTTTTTTTTCCAGCGGGTCAAGAAAATTTTCGAATCCGTGGACAAGGCAGAAGCAGAGCTCACGACGGTAATACAGGAGAACCTCACCGGAATTCGAGTCGTTCGTGCATTTGCACGACAGGAGTTCGAAATCGAAAAATTCGCACTCAAGAACAAGACATTTCGTGACCACAACAATCGCCTGATTGGGCTGATGGGAATCTACTACGGGTTCAGTGATATCGTCTGCCTTGGACAGATCGGCCTGCTGCTCATCGTTGGGGGTCTCTGGGTGATGGATGGCACGTTGACCGTCGGGACACTATTCGCATTCCTCACCTACGAGGGCATGATCATCTGGCCTATTCGTCACATGGGCAGAGTGCTGACCGACTCAGGAAAGGCCATTGTTTCAATCGGCAGACTCGCGGAAATACTGTCAGAACCCATTGAATCCCAGAACGAGGTCGCCCCATCGAACCGACTCAAAGGACGAATTGAATTCCGGGATGTATCGTTCGCCTATGCAAACCCAAGGATTCTGAACAACCTATCGTTTACCGTAGAGCCAGGCGAAACCCTCGCGCTGCTCGGCCCACCTGGCTCAGGCAAGTCGACGATTGCACAGTTGCTGCTGCGCCTTTACGACTATCACAACGGGTCCATTCGCCTGGATGATCATGAACTCAATACGCTGAATCGAAAATACGTCAGGTCTCAGATCAGTATTGTCCTGCAGGAACCATTCCTCTACTCCAACACCATTGAGGGCAACCTGAAAATAGGCCGTCTTGACGCCACCTTCGAAGAAATCAAACAGGCAGCCATGGACGCCTGCATTTTTGATTCCATTGAAAGATTCCCTCGCGGATTCGATTCACAGGTTGGGGAACGGGGAGTCACGCTGTCCGGCGGTCAACGCCAGCGCATTGCGCTCGCAAGAGCGTTATTAAAAGCGCCACCGATTCTGATTCTTGATGATGCGCTTTCTGCAGTGGATACGGATACCGAATCACAGATTCTCGGAGCCCTGAAAAACAGGCGGCACCATCAGACAACTATTATCGTCGCGCACCGATTATCGACCGTCATGCACGCCGACAAAATCCTGATGCTGCACGACGGGGAGATAATCCAGCGCGGCAACCACGAATCACTGTCGAGGGTTAAAGGGGTTTATCAACGGCTCTGCTCGATCCAAGGGGCGATTCAGGATCAGATACAACACGATATTGAGGAGGTTCGAGACCATGACTGATGCGTACTTTGATGACGAAAACTTCAAGGACGGGTTCGACGACGACTCCTTCAATACAGGAATGGATCTTCATCTATGGCGGAAGCTGCTCTCTTATGCGCTGCACTACCGCAAGGAAGTTATTATTCTTGCCACCTGTGCTTTCTTTACTGCCGTCGCAGAGATCGCTTTCCCGCTGATCACCAAAGGAGTCATTGATACAGTTGCAGCAGACGGTCTGGACGCAGACCTTAGCCAGTATGCAGCCTTGTATGGTGCGTTCACTTTACTGCTCGGTCTATCGATCAGCGGGTTTATCTGGTATGGCGGCAAGATCCGGACGCACGTTGCCCACGACATTAGAATGGACGGCTTCTGTAATCTGCAGCGCCTGTCCTTCAGCTACTACGACTTTCGACCAGTTGGCTGGTTGATGGCAAGGATGACGTCCGATTGTGAACGACTTTCAAATATTCTGGCCTGGGGCATGCTCGACCTGGTCTGGGGCTGCACAATGATGCTTGGTATCGCTATCGCGATGCTCTTCATGGACCTCACGCTTGGACTGATCGTGCTATCGGTATTGCCTGTGCTTGCCTGGGTGAGCCTGAATTTTCAACACAGGATACTGTCCAGCGCACGTATTGTGCGAAAAACCAATTCCAGGATTACCGGCACCTACAATGAAAGTATCATGGGCGTCCAGACGAGTAAGGCATTCGTCAAGGAAGCCGAAAACCTGAAGAAATTCGGTGGTCTGACAGACCAGATGCACTCTGCATCCGTCATTAACCTGGTCCAGGCAGCACTGTACCTGCCGTTAGTCCTGACACTCGGGTCTGTCGCCATAGGGCTCACACTGGTATTCGGCGGCCTTGAAGTTGTCTGGGGCACCATAACAGCTGGTACCCTGGTGGCTTTCCTGACATATGCTCGTCATTTCTTCGAGCCTATCGAACAACTTGCACACTGGTTCGCAGAAATGCAGATGGCACAGGCGTCTGCAGAGCGAATCATGAGTCTGGTCATGGCTGAGTCTGAAATCAAAGATTCCGAGGAAGTCATCGAGGCGATGAAACAGGATAAAACGGCCAACGCGGCCATCGACGGCCACGCAGACCAGATAAACCGGATTGCCTTTGAAGACGTTTCATTTTCATATGATGTTGGTGACCCAGTCCTCAACAATATTGACCTGGACATTCATCAGGGTGAGACGCTTGCCATCGTGGGATCAACCGGTGGCGGCAAGTCCACACTTGTAAGCCTGCTATGCCGGTTCTATGAGCCTACAACGGGGAAAATATCAATCGATGGAGTCGATTATCGCAATCGTAGCCTGCACTGGCTTCAATCAAGCCTGGGTATTGTGCTTCAGTCTTCCCACATATTCGGCGGTAGCATTATCGACAATATTCGTTACGGCAACCTGAGCGCGACCGATGGGGACATTTTTCACGCGTCAAAGCGCGCCGGCGCGCACGCATTCATCGAAGCACTGGAAGACGGATACCAGACCTCAGTGGGAGAAGGCGGTTCAAAGCTAAGTGCAGGCCAAAAACAACTCATCTCAATTTCCAGAGCAATCCTTGCTGATCCAAAGATACTGATCATGGATGAAGCAACTTCATCAATAGACACTGAAACAGAACAACAGATCCAGCAGGGTATGGATGCCCTGCTTTCTGGACGTATCGCCGTGGTCATCGCGCACAGATTGTCGACCATACGAAACGCAGACAGGATCCTGGTCATTGAACATGGGGAAATCGCCGAACAGGGGAGCCACGAAGAGCTCATGGTCATCCAGGGGCGCTACTACAAGCTGTACATCCAACAGAGCCTTTCCGAGTTTGTTGACGAAGAAAACTATTGGCGCACTTGAGCCGCTGATTTATGGTTCTATCCCTTATCCTCAAACCATTTGACCCGTTAACAACCGAAGGAGTATTCGACCATGAAAGTTGGCTACAAAACGCTTATCGAAGAAGCTGAAAAAAACATCGAGACCATGAGTGTCGATGAAGTCGCAGGGTTGTTGCATGACGAGACGGTCACCATCGTCGACATCCGGGATATCCGAGAGCTCCAGCGGGAAGGAAAACTGCCCGGCGCGATTCATGCACCGCGAGGAATGCTGGAGTTCTGGGTTGATCCAGACAGCCCCTATCATCGCGAACTGTTCTCGGAAGAGAAAAAGTTTGTGTTTTATTGTGCCAGCGCGTGGCGGTCTGCGCTCGCGACACAAACTGTCCAACAGATGGGAATGAACAACGTCTGTCATATGAGCGGTGGGTTCACTGCCTGGAAAGAAGCTGAGCAACCGATTGAACCAGTAGAAAAGAAAGCCTGATGACTTCTCTCGACTGGAATTGCCCTTACCCTTCCCAACGATCGCCGATTTTCGCCCCGAATGTTGTAGCGTCCTCGCAACCACTTGCGGTCGAAGCGGGCATATCTGCACTGCGTCAGGGCGGCAATGCCGTCGATGCGGCAATTGCCACCGCAATTACCCTGACGGTGGTGGAGCCTAACAATAATGGCATAGGCAGTGATGCATTCGCGTTGATTCATGACGGCAAGCAGCTTCATGGCTTGAATGCTTCAGGAAGGTCACCCGCAGGACTCACACCGGACCGCTTTGCTGGACTTGATAAAATGCCTGTCTGGGGGTGGGATGCCGTTACGGTACCTGGCGCTGTATCGGCCTGGGTGTCTATGTCGGAAAGATTCGGAAAGCTGCCCTTTGCAGATTTATTCAGCGACGCAATCCGCTACGCCAGCAACGGCTACCAGGTTGGGCCAAAGTCAGGTGTCTTCTGGAAGCATGCAGTTAATCGTTATAAGAAATTCGATAGTTTTCTCGAAACATTTACCGTGAACGGTCGTGCGCCCGAAATCGGTGAACTTGTCCGCCTGCCTGACCATGCCCGGACGCTGGAAAAAATCGCTGCCACAAAAGGCGAAGCTTTTTACAAGGGCGAACTTGCAGACGCCATCGCAGCAGATGCTGCCGCTCATAACGCTGCAATGACACTGGAGGATCTTGAAAATCACGCCTGCGATTGGGTCGACCCTATTTCCATGTCTGGCTTCGACGCAGAGTTGCACGAAATACCACCCAACGGGCAGGGACTTATGGCGCTTATTTCTCTCGGCATTCTCGAGCAGTGCCATAGCAGAGACCTGACACTTGATTCCGCTGACAGCGTACACCTTCAGATCGAGGCCCAGAGAATAGCCTATGCTGATGCCGAACGACATCTTGCGGATATCGCGCACATGCGCACATCGGTCGATGCGCTATTGGATGAAACCTATCTGAAAGAACGTGCGCATAGCATCAACTTGCGCACAACCAACCCGCACCCAACTGCATTAGGCACGGCGCCAGATACCGTGTATCTCACTACCGCCGACGCTAGTGGCATGATGGTGTCGATGATCCAGTCAAATTTTCGCGGTTTTGGATCCGGCATTGTTGTTCCCGGCACCGGCATCAGTCTCCAGAATCGAGGCTCAGGTTTTGTTCTGGAAGAAGGACACCCAAACCAGGTCGGTCCCGGCAAACGCCCTTATCACACGATTATTCCCGGTTTCATTACCCGTAATAACCAACCCTTTATGGGATTCGGCGTCATGGGTGGTCACATGCAGGCGCAGGGTCACCTGCAGATGATGTTACGGGTTGCGCACTTCAAACAGAACCCGCAGGCGGCATCGGATGCACCTCGCTGGTACGTCTTTGAAGATGGGCGGGTCGCTCTGGAAGATGGATTCGATCCAGATGTCGCTCGCGACCTTCAAGCACGCGGACACGACATTGTAACAGGGAGTCCTGAGTACCTGTTTGGCGGTGCTCAGTTGATTGTAAAACTGGAAGACGGCTACTGTGCGGGTTCAGATCACCGGAAAGAAGGACTCGCCTCCGGCTACTGATGGTGCTGGCGAACCTGGTTACGCCCTGCCGATTTAGCCTCGTAGAGCACAGTATCGGACCAACCGATCAAGTCCCTGGACCGGACTTCGTCGCCTGGAGTAGCAGTTGCAACGCCGATACTCACTGTCACTTGCAATTCATGCCCGTCGGCTGAATAGGTAGACTCCGCAATGATTTTTCTTAGCTGTTCGGCGAGACGAAGTGCGTTGTCTCTGGAAATATAGGGCAACACAATCACAAACTCTTCACCCCCATAACGCGCCACCACGTCAGAAGGTCGGTTGAACATCCGGTCCACTTCTTTTGCGATAGCCGCAAGACATTCGTCTCCTGCGAGATGCCCATAAGTATCGTTCACCCTCTTGAAATGATCGATATCCAGCATAAGCATCGACACTTCATACCCCTGACGCTTCGCCCTGCGCCACTCATGCTCAAGGTTTTCATTAAAATACTGGCGATTGTGAATGCCCGTTACAGCATCAATGGTGTTCATTTCTTTTAAAATGATGTGCGCTTCAGATAATCTGGTCAGCGCATCTTTCAATTCTTCCGTCCGGACGTCAACTTCTCGTTCCAGCTGTTGCTTCCGAGCTTCCTGCTCATCCAGCAACGCGCGGTTTTCCATTGCAACCGATGCCTGGGAAGCAAGCGCCTCTATCAGAGGAATGATTCCATCTGAAAACGGGCCAAAGTTTCCCTCACTATCAGTCGCATTCAGTAACTGTAGTACACCCAATGACTCATCAGACATCGTTTTAAGTGGCACTGTCAGAAGAGAAATTGTCGGGTAATCCAATAGCTTGCTAAATGTCTTGGGCCCCGAAAAACCTAATTCTTCAATGCGGGCAGCATCACCTACCACGATAGTCTCACCACGATGCACGACACTACTGGCAATATTATTGAGATTTGGTGAACCATCCCCGTTGTAGAGCGAGATGTCGGGGAGATACATTGGGCCTGAAGCATGATCTTGTCGAGAACCACTCAGGGTGTCATTCAATACGATGGCAAATTTAAGGCTGGTTTTATCCGAATTGAGATAGATTGTTCCCGCATCTGCGGTCGCCAGAGACTTCGCTTCCTGCAAAATATGCTTAAGCAGGCTATCAATGTTTCTCTCTGCGGATAGCGCTTTGCCAATTTCTATCAGCCTCAAATACGCATTGTCTATGGTCTCGTCACTCAACCTAAATTCCTTAGTTCTATCTTGAGCATGGCGGTCGCTACAGTCACTATAGTATCAATATGGCGCTTTCCGCTAGTTTTACACATATCTCGTCTACCTGTGAAGCGAATGACATTACGGCGACTGAACTGGCATTTCAGGCCGATCAAGAAAATACAGGCTCAGTTCTGGAACGTAGGTAATGAGTACCAATGCAACCAGCAACACAAGCATAAACGGAATAGTGGCCTGGTACAGCTCAGTTATCGGTTTCTTGAAGCGATAACTGGCAATAAAGAGATTCATTCCTATCGGCGGCGTGAAATATCCAATCTGCATATTGGCAAGAAAAATAATACCCAGGTGCACCGGATCTACCCCAAAGCGCAGCGCCAGGGGCACAATAAGCGGAATCATGATCACCAACGCAGAGAAGATATCCAATATCGCGCCCAGCGCCAGCAGGATAAGGTTTAACAAGATCAGAAAGGTGAACTTGCTTTCGATGAAAGTCCTGATCCATTCAAACAATGCCTGTGGAATCTCTGCATCCACCAGAAAATTGGTGAACGCTAAAGATACGCCGAGAATCAGCAGGATTCCCCCAACCATTACCATTGCTTCACGAATAACCCTGGGCAACTGTTTGACCGGGACTTCCCTGTGAATGAATACCTCTACAATTACGACATAAAATGCCGTCACGGCAGCGGCCTCTGAAACGGCGAAGAATCCCGAGTAGATGCCTCCTAAAACGATGATGGGTAACGGAGCCTCCCACTTCATATCCTTCAGGGACTGCCACGCCACCCCACGATGAAAAGGCGTTGCCTCGAGCCGATCGTGCCTGGTCGTCCAGATGCTGTAGAGGGTTAACAGGACAATCATCAAAAGCGCCGGAACGATACCCGCAATAAAAAGCTCCTGGATCGTGAATGGATTCGGGAGGTCCATTTGCTGAACGATAACTCCATACAAAATGAGGGGAAGCGACGGAGCCAGCAGCAACCCGAGGCTACCCGAGGTTGTTACAAGCCCGAGGGAAAACCTCTCTCGGTAACCACCCTCAACAAGAGCAGGGAACAACAACGCTCCAACGGCGACAATAGTGACGCCTGACGCTCCGGTGAAGGCAGTGAAGAACGCACAGGTAATGAAGGCAACAACCGCAAGCCCTCCTGGCATCCATCCCAGGAATGATGCCGTTACTTTTACCAGGCGTGTCGACAGATGGCTTTCTGCCAGAATGTAACCTGCAAAGGTAAATAGCGGTAACGCTAACAACAGTGGTGTATCAACCAACCGATAGATTTCAATGGGAATAACCGTCAACGGGATGTCGGATATGTAAAAACCCAACATGGCCGCGGCGAGAATCACGGTGAACAGTGGCGTCCCAAACAGTGCGAGCAGTGCGATGACAGCAGATCCAAGGATGCCCAACTATTGCTCCCTCACGAACACTGCATAAAAGAAACGTAATGCCATCACACCGAACCCGATTGGCATAATTGACTGGCATAGCCACACAGGCACTTCAGCAAAGGCGATCGTCCGATCCTCGTATTCATAACTGATGAACACGACTGAATGGTATGCGGCTACCGCACAAAGAACAGCGGCGAATAACAATGAAACTATCTGAAGCGGCACAAAATATCCGGCCGGGAGAAGTCGGGACAAGAGGTCAATACTGATATGGTTTCTGTCGCGCGTCGCGACCATGGCACCGAGGATGGCAACCCACAATACCAGTATCCGAAGAAAGGATTCAGCCCACAGAAACCCGCTGTCAAACAGGTTACGAAGTAAAATCTGGGTGAGTGCCATTACCAGCATGCTAACCAGCGCCAGCACAAGCGCGCCATCTTCCAGTCGATGAAAGCCGGTCCTTAGCGTCAGGAAATTTTTTCTAAGAGAAGCCATTGGCCTGTCATTCTAGCGCTAGTCAGACCGTGCAGGCGAACCATTCCGATACTTCTGGAGATTAGCCAGGTAAAGCCGAACGGCTTCGGGGGTGATTTTCCCAGACCCAATGAGCTTCTCAATAGAGCCATCAGCAACGGCTCGCCATTCATCAATATGGTCAGCGACGATAGTTTCGATCCCGATTGACTTTATGGCCTGATACGCCCTCTCGTTGTCCAGGCGATTTTCAGAGTCCATTTTCAGAAACATCGAATCCACGACTGTGCGTACTACCAGCTTATCTTCATCGGAAATCCGTTTATAAGCCTTGCTATCCATTGCCAGCATTGAATAGATATAAACCAGTGGTAAATCTGTCATATACGACACGTGATTGTGCCACTGAAGCGCAAGCACAACCGCTGGAGGTGCCATAACAGCGTCTATCAGGCCGGTCTGCAGGCCCGCGAGTACGTCTGTGATGCCGAGCGGTATTGGGCTGACGTCAAAAGATTTAATGAGTTCGGCGGCAATCGGATCGTTATCGGGAATCCATGCTTTCAGGCCTTTAAGATCAGCAACTGTTCTGACGGGTTCCTGGGTGAGCAGATACGCAAACCCGGTTTCCGAAAACGCAAAGCTCACAATACCTGCTTCCGCCAGTCCGTCGGTAATCATCTGGTCCATCTCTTTCCGGATATAATCAACTTCCTCGTAGGACTGAAACTGCAACGGTAAATTGTAAATCTGCAGATCCGGGTAAAATCGTGTTAGTGATCCCGCCGCCAGCACACCCCCATGTAATTGTCCGATTCGCATTTTCCGGAGTACCGTTTGATCGTCACCCTGGACACCACCCGGATAGATTTTGAATTTTACCCGGCCATCTGTCGCGGATTCTATTTGCTTTACACCAGCCCGAAGCTGCTTCATCCATGAAAGCCCATCCGGCGATATAGTAGCGATTTTATATGTCGCGGCAATGGCAACATCCACATGTAGCAGACATACAAACAGGCAAATAGCCAGAATGGACTTGTTAATCATCTTCTATCCTTAAAAGTAATCTTTTGATGAAGCCAGCAGATCTTTGGCCCGCTCTTGTGCAATTCGATTAGTGAGCGTCATGCCTTCAACCACAGGGTCTGCCGACAGGACTTCGTTAAGTAACCTGTCATGAAGTTCCTGGTCAAACATCAACCGGGCATACTGCTGGGCATAGATGACTTTCGTCATCAAATAAGCTTCGTTAATCTCGATGGCCTTCTCAAAGTGCGCCCTTCCCTCTTCGGGTTTGCCACCCATTGAAGCCGGTAACAGCGTTTCCATTCCACCCATGTACAAGTGAGGACCGCCATTTTCATGGTTTTCGTCCAGCTCGATCACGCGCTCCATCAGCAGCTTGGCTCGGCTGAGTTCGGCAATAACGGCCCAGTCATCACTATTCGCCTGCAGCCTGCCAACCCAGGCAACGCCCAAGGAATAAGCTATATGGACATCACTAACCTTAAGTGAGCTTACGGTCTGCTCAAAGTCGGCGTAGCTTTGCTGGCGGGCATCGCAAAGAGGCGATTTTAAAACACAGGCAGCGTGCTCTACATATCGCATACTTTTGTCGCTGAAGAGTTTTATCCGATCCTCATCCACAATCAACGCTGAAAAAGCGCCATTTAGGTTTGATGCAGCCAATAACAGATCTACCGAATCCGGGCTACTGCGAAGGAAACTGTCCATCAGCAGCAAGTAAGCGGGTACACCTTCCCTCACGGTATCGATGTCTTCGCTGTTGAGTATGCTACCCGCGAGATCATCAGCCAACTGGGACGTGATTCCAGAAACCAGATTCGCGCAACCACTGCCCAACAAAAGGAAACTGGCCAAAAACAGCCCGGGCAATCGACTAAACATTGTTTCTCCTACTAATGGACCCGCGAATTCTAGCGGTTTTGAGCTTCCAGGGTAATACCGATCACCCATTCCCACCAAAGAAAGGGTTCGCCTGCTTCTCAAAGGCTAGTGAGGTTGATGGACCATGACCTGTAATTACCAGGGCATCATCAGCGAGCCTGAACAACCGGTCTGTAATTGAGTGCTCGATGGATTCAAAACTGCCGCCGGGCAAATCAGTCCGGCCTATACCAAGCTGGAACAGGGTATCGCCGGCAATCAACAGATCATGGTTCTCGAACCAGAAGCTGCTGGAACCCGGCGTGTGGCCCGGTGTATGAATGGCAACACCACCACAACAGTCTAACGCAGCATCATCTTTCAGCCAGACATCTGGTTCCGGCGTTGGCGTGTAATCCAGACCAAACTTCTGGCACTGGTCTTCCAGTGCGTCCCACAAGAATTTGTCACCCTGGTGAAGTAAAAGCGGCGCCCCGGTGCGGTTCTTGATCTCGGCAGAAGCCAGGATGTGATCCAGGTGGGCATGCGTGTGAATTATCCCTTTTACCGTCAGCCCGTGCTCATCAACAATCGCCATGATCTTATCGGGATCCCCACCCGGATCGATAATCAGACAGGTCTTGGCTATCGGATCACCAATGATTGCACAGTTACACTGCAACGGGCCGACCGGGAATGATTCAAAAATCACATCACCCCTAACCTCAGGAACGCTAAATGGCATATCAATACTCCGGCTGGACCAGTTTCTGTGTAATGCTACAATTTACCACTCTAGACCTTAACTTCCACAGAACATCAACAAAACATCGATGGTTCAGCCTCTAATTTTTCGACTCATTGCCATTCTTTATATTGCATTCGTCTTCCTGACGTCAGCTTTCTTTTTCCTGATTGCCCTGGCGATTTGGCTGACGACTGTACTTTTTGATAAGCGACTCTGGCTTTTACACGGGTTCACCTGTTTCTGGGCCAGTTCGTATATCTGGCTTATGCCGCCATGGTCGGTTTCAATAAAAGGCAAAGAGCACATTGATACAAACGACACCTACATCATCGTCTCCAACCATCAGTCGCTAGTCGATATTCTTGTTGCGTTCACGCTGTTTACACATTTCAAATGGGTCTCTAAAGCGGAACTATTCAATATCCCATTGATCGGCTGGAACATGTCGCTCAACCGATATATAAGACTCAGGCGCGGCAACAACAAGAGCGTCAAAACGATGTACAAGGCATGCGAAAAACATCTGAAACGCGGTAGTTCTATCTATCTCTTTCCCGAAGGAACAAGATCCGAATCCGGCAAGATGAGGAAGTTCAAGGAAGGTGCTTTTGTACTTGCCAAGCGCCTGCAAAAACCAATCCTGCCTATAGTCATCAATGGATCAAGAACAGCGCTGCCCAAAAAAAGCTTCAACTTTCACGGCGAAACGCATATTGAAGTGACGGTGCTGCCGCCTATTCTTCCAGAATCCTTCAGGGAGGACAGCGCCAAGGATCTGGCGGCAAAGGTGCAGCATCGGATCAAACAACACCTTGTCCTGGACTGAACTTCTAGGCTTTGATAACACCGCGGCAGGTCGGAAAGTCGTTACACACCCAGAAAATCTTA
>DTZW01000017.1 GCA_012961165.1 Gammaproteobacteria bacterium
GATGCGCTGAATGAAGAAGACGGTTGGGTTATCGGTTTTGTCTGGGATGAAAAACTTCATCGAAGCGAATGCATTGTCCTCGATGCGGCAAGGTTTGAAGATGGACCCATTGCCCGTGTTGTGATGCCGGCACGAGTGCCCTTTGGCTTCCATTCAGCGTGGGTCGATAAAAAAGACTGGAGCGCGCAGCAATAAGATTGCGTTGTCTGGATAAGTTAAATGGATAAATCGTTGCTGCTCGACGCGATTGTGGGCGAGATCACCTCTGCATTGAACAATTCTCTGGCTGCTGCCGAAGAAGCGCGGGCAACGGCGACAAACAAAGAGAATGCTGCTGAAAACAAGTACGACACTCTGGGTCTGGAAGCTGCCTACCTCGCACATGGACAATCTGAACGAGTGCTTCAGTTGGAGGGTGACCTCGCGGCTTACGTCTCTTTAAGGGGGCGTCTGAAAGATCATACGATCATCGGCGTCGGCACGCTGCTTCAGCTGGAGAACGAAACAGGTGTGAGTCGTTTTCTGTTCATCGGCCCTTCAAGCGGCGGGTTGGTGGTGAGTGTAAATGGTGTCACAGTTACTGTGATCACGCCTGATTCACCCTTAGGAAAAGCCTTGCTGGGTGGAGGTATTGACGATGACGTGAGTATTGGCGTGGCGGGCAGTGCTACGAAGGCCCGTATTGCAGACCTCTGGTAAGGTTCCCGTATTACAGCGCCTGTCGATAAGGCGCTGAATCAAACCCGTAAAAGCCAAATCGCGCATCAACATGATCAATCCGTTGCGGGGTCCAGTAGCGGTCACCGGGCATGGGAAAATCCAGCAGACTGCGTTGCAGGGGTGTCGAACGACCAATAATCGATTCAACATGGCCATAGTAACTTTGTCGTGCCCATCCTTGGTTCCAGTTACTCCAGCCCCTGGCGTCAGCACGCCGCCAGGCCAGGTTATGAACTCGTCGTAATTTTCCAGGCGTCACCGGTGTGCCCCTGTGCCAGAGATCATGGCGGTAAAAAAGAATCGTGCCGGGTTTGAAATTGACAAGCTGTTCCCGCAGATACAGCTCACTGCGAAGTTTATGAGCGTTTGGATCATTTTTGTCGAACCAGTTTTCAACCGTTCGGCGATCATTAAAAAATGGCTTTCCCGCCTGCCCAGGCATATGGATAAAAGGCGGTTGGTAAACGGCATCCGTGTTACCTAGCCGTGGTACAAACGCGGTTCCTCCGGCGGTCTCCTCACCATCGTCGTAGTAAATAATAGCCGCCACAGCTTCAGGAGAATGCCAGTCCGGGTGCAGCATAGTGTTGTTGCCATAATCCATGTGCATGCGCTGATCAGTATTCGCCTGTGCCTCATGATTGTCGGACTCGACGCCGATCTTCGGCCAGAGGTCTGCCTGCAGCAGACGAATGTCAATACTATCCAG
>DTZW01000018.1 GCA_012961165.1 Gammaproteobacteria bacterium
CGTTGGGTTATCAGGGAGAACGGGGCATTGGGACCTGCTGCCCCCTGGGGATAAACCGCGTCATTGCTGAACTGGCTGAAATTGGCCACGGTGCCCGTGAAGCTTTGCGGACCGGCGGTATCGCCACCGATACAAGCCACCACATCTGCATCACCGCACTGTATGGCACGCGCGGCGCGGCGCATAGCCACCACGCCGGAAGCACCACCGACACCTACCTGTTCCAGCCAACGGGTCTGTAAACCGAAATGCTCCACCAGGCTTACCGCGCTGTCCGGCGCAAGGGTAAAACTGGAAACCGACAAACCGTCGACGGCGTCTTTTTCCAGCCCACTGCGTTGCAACATGGCCGCAAGGGCGCAGCCAATAAACCAGGCGGCACTGTGTTCGCTATGGCGAACATACGGAACGGTCACCGGGGCTATCAGGGCTACCCCTTCATAAGTATGTGGCCGCGCTGTCATGCACTGGCCCGCTTGTGCTGGCGACGCTTCATGTCGCGCAGGTCAAAACAGGCCTTGCGCTCCACCAACTCCCGGCACAGGATTTTCAACTCGGCGCGCTTGGGTTTCTGCGAGGCGGTAAGCGGCAACTCCTGCAGGAAGGCGATGTAACCCGGCGCCTTGAAATACACCAGGGAGTCATAGCAGTGCTGGAATATCTGCCGCGCAACCTGCTCCTCAAACGCAATACCCGCCTGCAGGATGATCGCCGCCATCACTTCATCGCCGCGAATCTCATCCGGCACCGGTGCCACCGCAACCTGGGCGATCATCGGGTGTTCGGAAAGGGTTGCCTCAACCTCCAGCGCAGATATGTTTTCGCCACTGCGCCGGATTACATTCTTGCGCCGGTCGACAAAGTGCAGCTGCCCGTCATCGCCCTGGCGCACCACATCGCCTGTATGCAGGTAATCGCCCGCCCAGGCCTCGGCAGTGGCTTCAGGGTTTTTCAGGTATTCGACAAAGAAACCGCGTCGTGGGTCATCACCCCTGGTCCTGACCAATAATTCGCCGGGATCACCGCGGGCAACTTCAATGCCCTGTTCATCCACCAGCATAAATTCTATAGCGTCACCGGGCCAGCCAATACAGGACGTACCGATATGCCGCGGCTCACGATTGGCAATGATCGCGCCGCCACAGCCGGATTCCGTCATCGCCCAGGCTTCCATTAGCGGGATGTTAAAGCGCGCTTCGAAGGGTTCGTGGTGGCGCGGGTTAATGCCCGCCCCAAAGCCAAACTTGACCCGGTGATTTTTATCCTCGGCATGTTCCGGCGTATTCAGGAACATGGCCGGCATCACCCCCAGGTAATGGATAATGGTGGCATCGCTGTCGCGTACGGTCTGCCACCAGCTGCCCGGGTGGAAGCGATCCAACTGCACAATACAGCCCCCGGTCATCAGCATGACCATACTGGAACAGGCCATGGCATTCATATGCACCAGTGGCAGGGGCGTCAACAGACGCTCCACACCCTCTTCCACCGGGCACAAGCCGCCCATGTCGCGGTACCACTGGGCACAGACGATAAAGTATTCATTGGGTAACACGCAGCCCTTGGGTTTGCCGGTACTGCCCGAGGTATAGAGCAGGGCGCATTCGGTATCGGCACCGGCCACTCCCGCCAGCGCGGCTGTGGGTGCAGCGGGGATACTGCCGGACTCGTTTGTATCCAGCAGCGGCAGCTTGATCTGTGCACTGGCCAGCGCTTCAGCAATAACAGGAATATGTTCGGGGAGCGCGATGACCAGGCAGGATTCGCTGTGGCCCAGCAGGTAGGCGATTTCATCGGTGGTCATCTCCGAGTTAACGGGTACCACACTCACGCCCAGGGCATTCAGGGCAAACCAGTGAACGAAGAACTGGCCTCGGTTGTCCAGCACCAGTGCCACGCGATGGCCCAGGCCATAACCGGCGGCACTATAGATCTGTTTCTGGGCCTCTACCAGGTCGGCCATCTCCTGGTAGCTGTAATCAATAGCCTCATCGGCATAAGACTTGCTGGCCACCGCAGGAATGTGCAGAAAAGGTCTGGACGCGTGTTTGCTGACGCTCTCGCGCAGAACTTGATATACCGTCGTCATTGCATTCAATATCCAATAGCTGGATGGATTTTGTTATCAACAACTATAGACTTCAAGTCCATATAGATATAACCGATATTTTGTTTATCGGATATAAATTAGACCAATAACGTGAGAGTGTGTCGGTACTACCCACCAGATGGTGGAGAATCCCCAGTAGGGTCGAATTCACTCGGCCAATCCTGCAGCGCAACCCAACTCAGAATAAATTCCAGTCCGCGAACCACACTCTGCTCCCGTTACTGCCTTGTCTCGCGGGGCAGGTAATTGGCGTCCAGCTGCATAAAACCCATCAGCATGCGTGCTCGCAGGGCCGCATCCTCCTGCGCCATACCCATCTCCGCCAGCAGGCTCGCCAGAAGGCGCAGGCGTTTGCGGATCACTCTTGTCATGCATTTTGCAGCCCGCTCATCCGCCATACCCCAACCGCGAATAGCGGTATCGTAGCGATCGCGGCGATGGAATAGCACGTTGTTCAATACTTCGCGCAGCTTGTCCCTGGCACTGCCATCATATGCGCCGGCAGCGCGGATGACCTCGTCGGTCAATTCTGCTGAGTCAGAGTAGCTCGATCTGGTGCCTGAGGAAGGTAATGCGATGCGTGGCATCATTAGCGCTTCGATTACCTACCGGTTGGACTGTTAGATCAGCCGACTCAACTATTCTGACATCTGCCAATGCTGGTGGAATCTAACTCGACTTGGCGGCCTAAAAGTGCAAAGAATGCGGGTTGATCAGTGCGTTAGTTCGTCAAAAACCACCAGATTGTCATCGAGAACTGAAGCTAAACTCAATTTTCAGGGGATCATGTACTTAGCTAATGAAGAAAAAATATGGTTGATTCTTCTTATACTCGGGCATGGAAATATATTCTTGATGGATATGGCGTTCAGGATTTTTTTACCGGGGTGAAAACGAGTTTTTGTATTGGGACTACTTCAAAAGAGGGTCTATGCTTTCCCAACTCCGGGTTTTTAATACATCGCGTAAAGTGTGGGAAATAGCGTTTATTACCAATAACGGTGGGGAGATCCCGGGCAGGATGTTCGGAACGTTTACGGCTACAGAAAAGGCAGGTGAGGTGATCATGGAGCCTCCCCCAACAGAATACTGTCAACTTAAGACGAATTGTATTTTTTGATATTACCGACAATTCATTTTAGTGGCTTTCGGAGTCCTCAGCAGATTCGGGTAAACCTGGGAAGTAAATACTTACGGGCAAACTAATCTTCCCCATGGAGATAACTTTGCAATCTAGGAAAAATGCGTTTGATGGTTTCTATTCTCAACGGATTTCTTTTTTAGCACTCTTGCGACACAATGAATTGTCGACGGTGAACGAGGTGGTGTTTTGATTGGTCTGGAACTATTCTTAAGGAATCTGCTGGCGAAATATGGTGCGGTTAGAATAACCACTGTCGCAACGATCATTTCAATCGCTCTTTCCTTGCTGATTACAGAAAGTCTACACATTATCCAGGATGGTTTCCGCCACGACGTTGCAGCGGATCAATTTATCATTCCCGTGATGGCGCCCCTCATTGTCGCCCCGATAGCTGCTTATTGGACTTTCGCAATCCTTGAACGGTTGATCAATGCAGAACTAGAAAAAGAGCGCCTGGTGGAGAGCCTGACTGAAGCGCTTGAAAATGTTCACCTGCTCTCTGGCTTGCTGCCGATATGTGCAGTTTGTAAGGATATTCGGGACGACGAAGGAGCCTGGCATCAGATTGAGGCGAACATTAGCGAAAATTCAGAGACTGATTTCTTTCACGGGATTTGTCCCAGGTGTTAGAAAGATCACTTTGGGGAAAAGACTACCGGGTAAAAGGCAACAAAAAATATGAGTAATTCCATGAACGATCAGGCGTCTTCAAAATCAATGCGCAAGGTTGCAATGACCTCTCTCGCAGGAACCAGCATCGAGTGGTACGACTTCTTCATCTACGGTACCGCCGCGGCCCTGATCTTTCCTCGCGCATTTTTTCCTTCTGACATGCCTGAAATGGTGGCTCTAATGGCAGCGTTTGGCACTTTTGCGATCGGCTTTATTGCAAGACCGATTGGCGGTGTCATCTTCGGACACTTTGGTGATCGGGTTGGGCGCAAGAAGACACTGGTCAGTGCGCTGCTGTTGATGGGTGTCGCCACGACTATTATCGGTCTCCTGCCGACCTATGCCGTGATGGGGGCCGCAGCGCCTGTGATCCTTACCGTCCTGCGTTTTATTCAGGGGCTTGCCATCGGTGGTCAATGGGGCGGCGCCATGTTGCTGGTCACAGAGAATGCTCCGGCGAATCGCCGTGGCTTCTATGGTGCGTTTGCACAGGCTGGTGCGCCGTGTGGCTTGATTCTGGCGAATCTGGCTTTCCTCATTGTCAGTGCCAGTGTTTCAGATGAAGCATTTCTCGAATGGGGATGGCGAATCCCATTTCTGTTGAGCGTCGTACTGATCGGTCTCAGCATGTACGTCCAGCTTCATCTTGAGGATACAGCGGCCTTTAAGGAACTGCAGGAACACAACCACCCGGATGAAACAACCACGAGACAGCGCTCGCCCGTTCTCGAAGTCATTCAAACGCATCCGCGTGAAATTGTTCTCGGCGCAGGCGCCTTCCTTTCGGTCCAGGTGAGTTTCTACGTCCTTGTAGCCTGGGTTGTCGCCTACGGTAGCAACCAGATGGGGCTGGGTTTGTCGAGAGACCTCATGTTAATGGCAGTACTAGTTGCATCCGTCGTGCAGATACCTGTTCTGTTTATGGCATCTAGCTACTCTGACCGACACGGCCGCAAAGGTGTTTACATTGCAGGTGCAGTACTACTCGGCCTCTGGTCATTTGTCCTGTTCCCATTGATTAACACCGGTGAATTTGTCTGGATCGTTCTTGGCATCACCATGGGACAGGTGTTTGTCGGTTTGATGTATGGCCCACAGGCAGCATTTCTTGCAGAGTTGTTTTCGACAAAGGTTCGCTACTCTGGTGCCTCTCTCGGTTATCAACTGGGCGCCATTCTTGGTGGTGCACTTGCGCCGACAGTGGCGACTTTCCTATGGCTGGAGTTCGGCACGATTTACGTTTCAGTCTATATGGGCGTCGCATCCGTATTGACCATCATCTCAGTCATGCTGCTGACGGAAACATCGGGTCGCAAGTTGACCTAGCCGCGGATAATTGACCAAGGCGCCTGGAGTTATCGTTAGAATAGGAGACGATCCGGAATTTGTAAGCACCCTCGATACGATTCGCGCAAACGCGATATGTAACGAAACCTTATGAGCATGGAACATTATGCATAAACGGACTTTTCTCGGGATGATGCCAGAATGTGATCTGGAATTCGTTGAGGAAACTCCTTGCCACTTAGCTTAAAGATTAGAGGTCAACGAGGTCTGCAATCGGCCGAGGCGTGCGTTTTATCGGATACTGAAATCTGACCCAATGAGTTGCAATCCAATCGATTGGGCAACGGCCTGGGATGAGGCATCACAGGCGAGAAACCATTCGCCACCAGTTGGACTGTTTGATCAGCCGACTCAACTATTCTGACATCTGCCAATACTGGTGGAATCTAACTCGACTTGGCGGCCTAAAAGTGCAAAGAATGCGGGCTGATCAGTGTAACCCAGTCCGTTAGTTCGTCAAAAACCACCAGGTTGTCATCGACAACTGAAGCTAAACTCAATTTTCAGCGGATCATGTACTTAGCTGATGAAGAAAAAATGTGATTAATTCTTCTTATGCTCTGGCCATTCTTTGCACAATTCAAAGTAGAATTGACAGATGGTAAGACTTGTCGACCTTCCAGCCTACGAGCGAGAGCATCTGCTCTCTAAAAACGAACCGCCTCTAGGTCCGCCCGTATGGCAATCACTCGATAAAGAAGTGTCTGCGCTGCGGGTTGCCCTCATTACAACTGCTGGTCTGCACTTTCGAGACGATCCCGCGTTTGAATTCGCCGATTCAACCTTCAGACCGATTTCAAACAACGAGGACTCGAACAACCTTGTTATGTCGCATAGTTCTGTCAATTTCGACAAATCGGGGTTTGCCGAAGATGTGAATCTGGTTTTCCCCATTGATCGTTTTCGTGAGCTTGAAACTGATAGCAAGATTGGCTCGTTAGCTGAGGTTCACTATAGTTTTATGGGCGCAGGCTTGAATCCTAGTGCCTATGAAGCAACTGCATCTCAGGTCGCCGGGCTATTAAAGCAGGATAAAGTTGATGCCGTTTTCTTAACGCCTGTTTGACCCAACTGCACGCGCGCCGTGAGCGCGCTCTCCTACTATCTCGAAAGAGACGGCATTATGACCACAGGCATTAGCCTGGTTCGTGAGAACACCGCCAGCATGCAACCGCCCAGAGCCCTTTGGGTGAGCTTTCCGCTGGGTCGCCCCCTTGGCGCTCCAGGCGATGCAGCATTTCAGCATCGAGTCATTGATGCTGCGCTCACACTTTTAAGAGAAGATAGTGGTCCAGTCCTTGTGGACTATCCTGAGGATGCACCAAAGGTTGAGATCAATGATGCACCCGCATGCCCGGTTTCGTTCGCGAGACCTGCCTTGAACAACGATACCTGGGAAGCAGCCTTAATCACTGAACTGCAGACCCTCACACCCTGGCACGATCTGGGTAGGCGAAGGCGAAACGGGCGAACCCTGGCGGGTGTCTCTGCATTTAGTCCTCGAGAGAATTTGCAGAAGCTGGGTCAACTACTTGATGAAAACATACTGCCAACCAACGAGCTCAAGTGGTTCAAAGCAGCAATCGAAGACTTAAAGGTTTTTTATATTGAGTCACTAACCGCACAACCCAGCACCTACAACCCAAAACAGCTTGAGAATATTTTTTGGCACGAAACCACTCTGGGCGCAGCCCTGTTAAAATTTGGAGAGCTATTCAAAGAAAACCCCGCTCTGGCAGGGATGGCGAGAATCATCGCACCCAGAAGCGCAACAGAAAAGAATCAGGATTAACTATGGACATCATCCCTACTACGCCGAACTTCGTTGCCGATGTGGCCAACATAGATATCAAGACTATGAGCCATGAAGAATTTAATCAGATCTATCAGGCCTGGCTTACGTACGGCGTACTGCGCATTCGAAACCAGTCACTCAATGAAGATTCGTTGCAAACGTTCAGCGCAAGATTTGGTCCCCTGGAAGAAATTCCTATGGGACGTCTCCCGGAGTCCCAACGCGCAAAAATAAAAAATCGATATGTGACCCAACTCTCAAACATTATCCAGAATGGCAAACCTATCGGCGGGCTCGGCAACTCCGAAGCAAGCTGGCATTCAGATATGACCTACGTCGAAACGCCGCCGCCAGCAAGTATTTTACTAGGCGTGGAAATACCAGAAAGAGGTGGCGACACCTATTTTGCAGATCAAAATGCAGCGCTCGCAGCAATGCCAAGAGAGTTGGTTGAGCGCATTCGCAATCTGAAGATTAAACATGATGCAGCACATACCAGTATCGGCAAACTTCGGCCCGGCTACGAGCCGTTCGATGATCCACGGGATGCACCCGGTGCAATACACCCTGTTATCAATACACATTCAGAAACCGGTAATCAAATGTTATATCTTGGCCGCCGAGAATGGGCCTACATTCCAGGGTTAGAACTTGAAGCCAGCGAATCTCTATTAAATGAAATCTGGTCTTATGCCGCATTGCCTGAAAACGTTTGGCGACAAAGCTGGCAACCCAATGATTTGATTATCTGGGATAACCGCCGAGTGCTACATCGCCGTGATGACTTTGATGCCAACTCACGTCGGCTAATGAAACGCTGCCAGGTGCTGAGCAAAATTGCTTGATGAAGTTCATCGCGATGGCTCGGCAAGCTCACCGCCAGAGCCACCGACCCAAGTCCGCTAGCCCTGTCGGGTCTGTAAGCCTTTTTCGCGAGCAGTGTTTCATTTCTGGCGATCCTGACGAGACCACTGCGCCGCATACCATCGCTCACGTCGGCATTGACAATTTTATGTGGGCAACCGATTACCCCCACCCTGACCACCCCTATACATGGGTGGACGCCCTGACCAATTTTGTTTAACCATTGTCAGCAGACGACCGACAGAAATTTTTAGGGGAAAACGTAAAACGGATTTACAAGTTGACCTAGAACTAGCGGCTCAGTCATCCTGCCTTACAAAAACTGACCAAAGTCCAGTTCAAAGCAGGGTCGCCTG
>DTZW01000019.1 GCA_012961165.1 Gammaproteobacteria bacterium
CCAACGCCATTCCAGTGTTTTCTCAAGAAAGGGCTTGTAAGTGTTTGTTGCAAAGAACTCAAGTGCTCCCGAGAACTTGCCCTGGAATTTTATCCAGCCTTCTACAAGGGGCGTGCCTTCCAGAAAGTAGCCTTCAGTTTTTCTATGGGCTAGGTGTGCTGGCAGGATCAACATACATTCAAGGATGCTGAATACAAGGCAAACGAGCACAACCCAGCCAATGATGGAGAAGAAATCGCCCATGCGACCGGCTATCAGGAGTATCGGCAGGAAAGCAGCGATGGTGGTCAACACACCAAACACCACGGGTGTAATTACTTCCGCGGTTCCCGCGATAGCAGCTTCCCGGTGATTTTTTTGTATAGTTTCGTGACTGAAAATGCGTTCGCCGACAACAATGGCGTCATCGACAACGATGCCAAGTACCAGAATGAAAGCAAGTACGGTCAGGGAACTGATGTTGATACCGGCAAAGGGGAACATCCAGATTGCGCCTAAGATGGCGATCGGAATACCGGCTGCTACCCATATGGCGACCTTGAACCGAAGGAACAAGGTAAGAATGAGCAGAACCAGCGCTAAACCTGCATAGGCATTTTTAGTAAGTGCGCTGATTCGTCGATTGAGCGCGATTGACTCATCTATCCAGACAGTGAGGCTGATTCCCGGGGGTAGCTGGACACGCTTTTTCTCAATGTATTGTTTGACGGAGTTTGCTGAGGTAATGGTGTCCTCTTGACCGACACGGTAAACCGTCACTGCGACCGATCGTTCACCGTCAAACTTTGCACGCAGGAAACCTTCCTGGAAGGCATCTTTGACAACGGCGATGTCTCGGATCTCAATATTGGTGCCGTCAGGACGAGTCACCACCACGATGTCTTCGAAATCAGGTCCGCGATAAGCCTGCCCTTTGGAGCGTAGCAGTATCTCGCCACC
Source organism: Gammaproteobacteria bacterium (assembly GCA_012961165.1). Lineage (GTDB taxonomy): Bacteria > Pseudomonadota > Gammaproteobacteria > Pseudomonadales > Azotimanducaceae > UBA9659. The sequence goes on from DTZW01000019.1 coordinate 940, forward strand.
TTGTGTTTTTATTGACCCACCGGGTAAGTCCAGTGAGGCACGACGAATGGCATTGGCGATCTGGCTCATGGTCAGGTTGTATTGCCGGAGGGTCTGCTCGCTGACTTCAATCGAGATCTCCCAGGGGCGTGCGTAGGTGACCGAGACCTGCGAGATACCTTCGAGTGCAGAGATGTCATCGCGAATTTCTTCTGCCAGTAGTTTTAGCGTTGCTTCATCCGTTTTGCCGTGGACAGCGAGGGATATCGTCTGTCCCCTGAACTGCATGGAAGAAACAATCGGTTTTTCAGTTTCGGCCGGGAAAGTAGAAATGGCATCAACCTTGCCCTTGACATCGTTTAGTACCGTCGTGATATCAGCACCTTGTGACACCTCAACCATGACCGAACACATGCCTTCTCTGGAGGTCGAGAAGAATCGGTCCATCCCATCGACGCCCTCAATAGCTTCCTCAACCCGGATGCAGACAGCCTCTTCAACTTCCTCCGGAGCAGCGCCCAGATAGGGAATCTGAATCTGCACGATGCCAGGCTCTATATTCGGAAACTCTTCCTTATGCATTGTGGCCAGAGAGATAAACCCGCCGGTAATAAAAATTGCCATCATCAAGTTGGCGGCGACGGGGTTATCAGCGAACCAGGTCAGAAATTTATGATTGTCCATAAAGGTTAACTGTTACCTGACTGTAGCATCGGCTTGACTCGCATGCCTTCAACGATAGTTTGCAAGGGTGAAATATTAACCACGTCGCCGGATTCGAGACCGTCGGACACAATGACGTTGTCGTTTTCGAATCGGAGGATTTCTACATTACGGTAGTGGAGGCGATTATCCTTATCGACCACCAAAACCTTGCTCTGGTTGCGCAGGGCTGCACGGGGAATGGTGACAACACCTTCTGCCCAGCGCCCTTTGATCCTGGCGTTCACAAAAAGCCCGATTGGAAGGTCAGGCTGGTCAACGTTGTTGTTGTTATTGACCCGAACAACAGCAGTCACCATGCGGCTTTTTGAGTCTATTTCCGCTTCTGTCCTGACCAGTTTGCCGATCCACTCATAATGCTTGCCACCGTAATCCGTAAACAGCAGCACCTCAGGCGCGACTTCAGCAGCGAGTTCTCCGCGATGGCCGAGCGGAAGATCAAGATAAGCCAGCTGCTTGTCGGCAAGCGGCAGCCTGACTTCTGCATACTGTGCTGCGTAGATTGACGCGATCGCCATGCCGCGGCTGACATACTGACCGAGGTCAACTTTCTCGGATCGAACCAGACCGTCATAAGGGGCTTTTATTTCTGTACGCTGCAGATCCCGCGCTGCTTGCTCCAGGGCGATTCTTGAATCTTGTAGCACGGCTTGCGCAATTCGATGGTTTCGAAGCACTGTTTCCAGGCTTGACTGGCTGGTCAGTTTTTTCTTTACAAGCTCTTCCATCCGTCCAAGTTCGAATCTGGCGAGCTCTTCCTCTGCCAGGGAGCGGCTTAACCCTGCCCGGCTGCGCGCGACCTTTGAGCGGTAATCGCTATTGTCTATTCGGAGCAGCACTTCATCTTTGGTGAAGTATCCGCCTGGAAGAAGGTTCGGTGACATCCAGGAAACGCGGCCGTTAACCTCTGGTATCAGTTCACTTTCTTTATAAGGCATTACGCTGCCCTGGGAACTAACCTCTAAACGGACTCTTTCCCGATTAACTTCCAGTACACGAATACTGGTCGTGGTCTCTGCACGGGTGAACTGATCAGGCGTCGGGGCGGATTTGACCAATCCGTAAGCGACGATAACGGCAAAAAACAGTACCGCTATGGTCATGATTCCTTTGATGGCGTTAGGCATTGCCCATACTCCTTTCTACGTCCGCACCGGCTTCAATGGCTGATTCCAGCAATCCTATTTTAATGATTTGAAAATGTTGAATAACGGCATCTCGAACGTTCACTTCGTCCCGGGACTTAATCGAGTCTCGAAGTCTGATCAGTTGCTGCTTCACAGCCGATATGTCGATGTCTGGCTCGAACCCTAAATTCATGGTGCTACTCAGGAACTGCGTCCGTAGTCCATTACCGACCAGACGCAGGACCAGATTTCTGTGGATTGACATCATTTTGTGGCTGAATTGTGTCCAGATCTCTGTGTGACGCTCCTTGTCTCCTATGGTTTGTACGAGTTGATCGACCAATTGGACCATGTCTGTGATATTTTCGTCGCTGGCTTCCACGACGGCGGAGCGCGCTGACAACGAAGTCATTACAGCGAGGACATCTAATACTTGACCGATAAGCTCAGGTTTTTGAATTTCCCCGAGTTCCAGAAGATAGCCAAGAACTTCCAGCGTCGCTTCCTCGACGGGTAAGACCCGGACTCCGCCAGGTGCTACGGCCACTATGCCCAGCTGTTCCAACTTCTTTATGGCTTCACGGATTGCGCCCCGGTTAGACTCGAAACGCGCAGCCAGGTCTCGCTCAGATGGCAATCGCTCACCGGGTCGGTACTGGCCCCTAAGGATCTCGCTCCTTAACACAGCGATAATTTCTTCTGCTTTAGACGGTGGTGTAGACATAGTCTTTTTCTTTATTAGGTTGTATTTGTCTGTATTTGGCTTGTTTGGTATGACCGTTCTGGCCCGACCGAATAGGTCAGACCGAATCGGTCAGACCAATTTGGTCGGACCATTATAGGCATGTCGCGTTGTATTGCAACATGAATAATCGACCATTTGCTTCTTTCTATCTGGCAAATCGCGAGATTGTTGCAGACCTGCCAGATGAACTATCCCGTGTTGAATCCGCGTCAGTGAACCTGGAAACAGATGTGGCTGTCTTCAAAATTTTCTACGATTATGACGAGATCTGATGCCGCACCGATATCAATTTTAGGAACCTGCCGGTGAGTGACAATGCGATTGCAGTTGGTGTAGATCCCTGGCTCGAAGTGGGGAAGTTTGATGCATTCCCAGAAGAGTTTTCGATCTTCCTGTTCCCTGAGCGAAGCATTGAAATTGAATCCGGACGCAGGCTGCCGCCAGATATCGCCGAAACGGGTGGCAGTGAAGTTCACCCGTCGACGCTGGTCGAAACCATCAAACAGGTCGTGGTTGGGGATCGTCTTTACCAGGGGGGTGGTGATTCATCGATCTTTGAAAAAAGTGTATTGCGGCGTTGTTTCCGGGATATCAATGTGACGAGCCAACATACTATGGTCGCCTCACCAATAGATGACGTAGTGGTCGTGTGAATCTTGGGCTTGATCCCCGTTCATTACTTTAGCAATCACTGCTATCCTTGTGCTCTGTCAAGTAGTCGGAAATTATCAGCGAAAGCGCGTGTGAATATTTTATCAATCCTCTACAAGCTTTACGAACCCCTTCTCTGGTCGCAAATTAAAAATGGCCCAAGGCCGCACCACATTGGTCTGATTGTTGATGGCAATCGCCGTTTTGCGAAGGTAAACGGGCTTGCGTCTAATGAAGGGCATCATGCCGGCTCACAAAAGCTGGAAGACTTTCTTCGGTGGTGTTGGCGGCTGGATATCAAGATCGTTACTTTGTACGGGTTCTCAACAGAGAATCATAAACGCGCAGAGAACGAGGTCGATTACCTCATGGACCTGATATTAAAGAAGCTGAAACAGTATCAGGTAGACCCTGTTATCAGGCGAGAGGGGGTGAAGATCAAGGTCATTGGCCAGCGAGAAAACCTGTCTGAAGAAATGATCACGGAAATCGAGAAAACTGAAGAGCTCACTAAAGATCATGATCGGTTTCAGTTGAACATTGCTGTGAGTTACGGCGGCAGGGAGGAAATTGTTGATGCCGTTAAAAGCATCGCTAAACAGATCCAGAATAAGCAGATCGCTTTGCAGGATATAGATGAAGAACTGTTCGCCAGTCACCTGTATACCGAGGGCATACCTGATCCTGACCTGATCATTCGAACCTCTGGTGAAGAACGTTTGTCGGGGTTTCTGCTTTGGCAAAGTGCCTACTCTGAGCTCTATTTCACTGTGGTTTACTGGCCTGCTTTTCGGATGATTGATTTCTGGCGAGCGATTCGGGTCTATCAACAACGGGAACGCCGATACGGCAAGTAATATTCGTTTGAGTTTTAAGGCAAAGTGCTACTTCGGCCGATGATCACGTGTTGCCAGGGCAGCGCCGGATGTCTGAGATAAAGAAGACGATTAACGACCCGTCAGTTCGAATAGCCAGGTATTACCACTATCGATACTGTCCGTGGAAAGGCTTTGACCATATATTTGATTGAACAGTTTAAGTACACCACCAATGAACTTACCTTCATTGTGTCTTATTAATTGCAGTTCATAGAGCCTTCCATTGGCACGAACAATGGCAAGATTGTTTTCCTTAACCTGGCGCGGCCACTGCTTCCAGATCTTGCCCACGCGAGAGTTCATATAGCTGCCAATAACGAACAGCCGGGTGTCATAAACAGCGAGCCACATGGTGCGAGACCTGGGCGGGGCCATTGTCTGCATTTCTAAAGTTGCATGATCGGTGAGGAACGACCAGTCGTTAGAAGCAGCAACCAGTTCGCCTGTCTGAAACGGTCCACCCGAGAGGATTTCCATCGGTCCATCGTGCGAGCGAACCAGAAACAGAACTGCACCGACGGCAATAAATACCGTGATGATAAAACTGAAAAACCACTTTAGTCCGCACGACATGATGTTGAAACCCCCCTGAATAGCGGTGGCTAAGATAACTTTCATGGGAGTCCTTTGCGATCACTGCACAAGGTATCCTGATGAGAATTATCCGCACCCGTGGTAAGGTAATTGCCAGATTGGCAGCTTGCAAATGTCTAATTATATTGAAAAAAACAAGCGTAAAAGAGATAGGGAGATAAGGCAATTAGCGAAACAGAAACGTCGGAACCGGGCTCAACGCCACCGCAAAGTAAGTTGAAGTCCACGCTGTTCAGGATGGTTACCTGGTTGCTTGCTGCAGGCTGCTTTTACCTGGTGTTCACGCGAATCGAAGCCTCGGCCGCGCGAGATGGGTTAACAACGCTCGAGTATCTCAGCAATTTTTTTCGGGATGCGGACTGGTCTATGTGGCTGCTGCTCATGATTCCGTATTCGTTGTTTTTTTTCCTTGTTGATTCCCATGCTACCTGGCGAGCGATCAGGTGGTTTAACACGCCAGAAATCAAACTCACGAACGTCCTGCCAATCAGGGCCAGCGCCTATATTTTGTCCCTGGTAAATGAACAGGTAGGCAAGGGCGCGATGTCGTTGTATCTACTGCGTCGCTATGACGTTCCTGGTTGGAAGGCAGTGTCGACAATGGTCCTTCTGGGGATAGTCGAGATCTACCAGTTGCTGATTTTTTCTGCCATTGGAGTCGCCCTGTATTTTGATCTTGTACAGGAAGCAGCGGTTAGCCTTCCGCTGCCACAGATTATGCTCAGTGTGTTTGTGGTTGCGTTTCTTTATTTTCCGTTTCACGTTGCCTATTTTAGGGGGCATGTGTTCAAGAACTCAACGATACGGGACAAACCAATTTTCCATGCCTTGAGGCAGGCAGAGCTCAAGCACTACGGGTTGATCCTGCTCTGCAAAGCGCCAAACTTGATTGGCGCTGTCGTCGTGTATAGCCTCGCGCTCAGTCTGTTCAGCGTCGACGTCAGCTTTGGTCAGATGCTGGCGTTCCTCCCGGTGATCTTTCTAGCGGCGGCTTTACCACTACCGTTTCACGCCGGGGCTTTGCTCCTGTGGGCGGTACTGTTCCCTGATTTTCCCGAGGTCGGCGTTTTCTCAATGATCATGCACACTTTCTTCGTGGTCTTTAACGCCGTCATTGGTGTCGTATTCTTGCCACTGGCTAACCGGGAGTTATTCGTCGACCGCCCCGTTTGATTCGTCGCTTCATTGCTTGTTTGAAAGTAAAGTAACAAGGCGGTCCACCATGCTGATTGCGCTGGTTACTACCAGGCCCCAGCCTATCCAAATGAACCAGCTAAAAGGGATTAATGTGATCCCAAGCGTTAGCTGCATGACAGGGAACCCGGCGAAGACAAAGTAGCTTATTCCGTTGTATTTTCCGAGTGAGCTTGCCTTTAGTGGTTGCCCCGCCAACGCTTTTGAGTCAAGCATGTATTGTACGAATGCGGCTGGAATGACGCACACCAACACGACTGGAGCCCATTCGTGATGGGTAAGTGCAGCAATCGTAAGGGTCACAAAAAAAGCGTCACTGCCATGGTCCATCAATCCCCCTATTGCCGAGGTCAGGTTTTTCTTGCGGGCCAGGTAGCCATCGAGTATGTCGGTAAAGATAGCAGTCCAGAGAATCGCCACAGCTACGTACCAATTCGAATGGTATACGTTCCACGCCATGATTATTGCCAGTCCTACTCGAGATAAACTCAACAGGTTTGGTAGGGTAAGTATCTGTGACATTCACATTGGCGGTGTTAGATAAAGGACGCATAATGCCACAATACAACTTGCTTAACGCAACTTGTCTGCGGGATCTTACGTTAAATAATTAGAAAGACACGGCATGCGATTACTGATAACAGGCGCGAACGGACACCTGGGAATCTGCTTGATTCGCCGGATAAATGAAACACGACCCAATGATGAGGTTGTTGCCATTGTCCGGTCCGAAAAAGCGGCAGCATCGCTTCGTCAGGAAGGGCTTGAAGTAGATATTCGGGTAGTCAGTTACACGGATTCTACTGGCATCAACCTGGCCGGGCAGGGTGCTGAGGTCATTATTCACCTGGTGGGAATTATAAAGGAATCTGCCACCAACACCTTTGAAATGGCACACCAAAATACTTCGGCAGCGTTGGTCGAAGCTAACCTTGATGCCAGTCATATCGTGACGCTGGGAATCCTGGGAAGTGAGCCTTCGTCAGCCAATAGCTGCTTTATATCAAGAGCAGCATCCGATGCCATTCTCCAGGCCGGTCCCATTCCAACCTCTGTCATCAGGGTCCCTATGGTGCTCGGTCCCGGAGACTATGCATCCCGGGCTCTCGCGAAAAATGGTGCGTCAGGCCTGGCATTATGTTTTAGAAGCAGCAGTCTTGAGCAACCCATCTATAGTATGGATGTGGTCGATGCCATTATGTCTGCTGTGTCCCTGGTACCCGCGGACCGAATTATCGAACTTGCTGGTCCGGAATCATTAATGCGAAAGGCGTTGATTGAACGAGCGGGTAGGTTGCTCGGTAACAAACCGACAGTCATATCTTTACCGATAGCTCTAGGGTACTCGCTAGCCTGGGTTCTCGAAAAAACAAGTTCCAACCCGCCAGTCACAAGGGCCATGCTGGGTGTGCTTGACCATGACGATGCCATCAATACCACGGCCGCCACTAATCTGCTTGGGTTAGCGCTGACACCTCTGGATGAAATGTTGCGGAACGTTTTAACGGACTGATGAGATGACGTTTTTGAGGATGGGTGTCAGTACGTCATCTGAATCGCCGTGGACGATAGTCTGGATCAGCTCGTCTCCACGGGATATGCCGGGATTGATCGATGCGATTGGTTTTCGCTGCCGCGCCGTATAACGGCAGAACCGGTAACCGGAAAATACTTTCAGCGAAGTACCCACGATAAGCATGCCATCGCTGTCATCGATACCGTCATAGACGCGCTGCACAATGGACTTGTTTACGTTGTCTCCAAAGAACACCACATTGGGTTTCAATATCCCGCCGCAATTTTCGCAGGGTGGAACTGCAACACCGGGAACTGAATCTTCTGCGACGTCAGCATCGCCATCGGGTGCTATCTCACCTTGCTGGGAAAAAGACGGGTTCAGCAACGTCAGCTTTGATTGCAGGGCGTGCCTTGGGATCACTTTCTGGCAACACATGCAGATTACTTCATCGAGTCGGCCATGAAGATCAATGACGTTTCGTGATCCTGCATGTTGATGTAGTCGATCCACATTTTGTGTTACGACCATCTTCACGATTTTTCGTCGTTCCAGTTCCGCGATGACATGGTGACTGGGCGATGGGACGGCCGAAGCAACTGCGGGCCAGCCGCTGTAGCTTCGAAGCCAGTACCGTTGTCGTGCTGATTTCCTCGACATAAAGTCCTGGTGTTGTATTGGGTTACTACGCTTCCAGTTTCCGGCTTTGTCACGATAAGTCGGGATGCCGCTACCAACGCTGATGCCAGCGCCGGATAAAACGACCAGGTTACGCTTGTCTGCCAGGAAGTCCTGCAGGTGTTGCAGGTCATTACTGTCAGGGCGCTTTGAAGACTCGGCCATCTTTCATCACAAACGGTACATGTTGCATAAGACTGATGTCCTCTAACGGATTTCTTTTAACAACAATGATATCTGCCAGCTTGTATGCCTCCAATGTGCCCAGGGAAGGCCCATTCAACCATATTTGGTTGGGTATGACATAATCAAGAGATCTCGGGAGAACAAAACATTACAGACCTCGTCTTTGAAGAAACAGCCCGTGTTGACTCCACAACTCCTGGGCTCAGTCACCTGCGGGTGTTGAAACAGCTGGACCGCATTGGCTGCTTGGGTTCGGGCGTTTTTGATACTGACAATCATCGCGATTATCATGTTGATTGTGGTGCGCTACCCGGACCCGGACATGTACCGGAACTCGATCGCTTTTACCCGCCATCAGCAGTTTTTTCTGATTTTTTATCTGGCAATGGGCCGGGGCTGGCACCGCGACCTGTTGCGGTTCCTGTCGTTCGATCGCAGTCTTGGACAGGAAATATCCGTGATTGAGCCGGGCAACCGTATGATTATTGTTGAACTGTTGGTGGCGGCGATCTGTGTTTATGTCCATCTGTAGTTAAATGATAGGGTCAATATTTGGCATTCGAACCTGCTATCTGGCGGCATTGTATTTTTCTACTGTGTTCAATGGATACTCATTATCTTCTCTATTGATGTCATCCTCCGGCAACTGATTTGTCTGGTGCGGATAGTAGACCGAATCAGCCTTTACGTTATTCCATTTAATCGGCTCAAGGCTCGAATTCGCTCCGAGAAGGCGCAGGAACTGAATTCCATCAACGCCGCGCTCTCTGGCAACTCCAAGGCGTTGGAAAGCTCCCTGTTAATGGGTGAAGATCATCCCTCAAAAATTGACCTTCTCATATATCGTGATCGAATTACGGTGATCAAGGAATGGCCGTTTACGGATCGTATCAGAGCATTGGTCCCGTTTGGCATCCTGCCACCACTGACCTGGGTCATCGCTGCACTGATTGAAATTCTGATTGAGGGTGCGATTTAGTTTTTGTCGCAAACCCAGGCAAGGATTTCCTGGCAGATTGCCCTGGCACCTGAAGTTCAGGAAACAGGGGGCTCAGGTTGTTACAGTTTCAATTAAAATGCGCTATCGTCGCAACACAGAAATATAGCTTAGTGAGGCATCAAATTCATGGAATGTCCGAAGTGTTATGGGGAGATGGGTACCGTCCTGAACGAGGAGACGAAGGTAGAACAATGCCAAAACTGTTATGGCTTGTATTTTGACCAACTCACTCAGGAATTATTGCCTGGGTTATTTGGTAAAGAAGAAATCGACTCAGGCAGCGATGAGGCTGGGTCCGCTTACGACGAACTGGTTTATGTGGACTGCCCGAAGTGCGACAAGATCATGGATCAGCGTAAACTGGAGGATCCGCTGAGCATTCGGTTCATTCGGTTTGAGTGTTGCCCAACGTGCAATGCCACCTTTCTGGATGCTGGCGAGTTAAGACAGTACCTCTCTGCTGAATACCTGGAGGAGTTTAAATCTCTTCTTCCAGAAAAATAGTCAGAATTTTCCGAGAAAAAGGGGCCGTTGGCCCCGTTTTTCCTTCTGTCAGAGAGCCCTCGCGATCAAGTTGTTAAGTTTGTCACAGTTAGAGACTCGTTCAGCGGTCGTCGTTCCAAGAAAGCCTACGTTGAGTGACGTAACGCCATGCTCTTTCAAAGCCTGCAGACGATCAACGACGAATCCCTCAGGACCAACCAGTGAAGTCGCTTCCAGGTAAGAGTCCGGAATGGCAGCCTCTGCCTCTGATTTTCGACCAGCAAGAAAGAGATTCTGGATAGTTTCTGCTTCTTCTTCATAGCCGTATTTTCGGAACACCTGGTTGTAGAAATTCTTCTCTTTCGCACCCATACCACCAACATACAATGCTATCCCAGGTCGTGACATGTCGCGGTAGGACTCAAGGCCATCTCCGATTGCGACTGCTCCACCTGCGTAGATGTCCAGGGGCGGTCGTCCTGGGTCGCGCTTGGCATTACCTTTCTTCAATGCCTCGCCCCAGACAGAATCTGCGCCTTCCGCCATGTAGAAAGCAGGTAGCCAGGCATCGGCAAGCTCTGCTGTCATCTCAACACTTTTCTCGCCGAGGGTTGCAAGCGCAATCGGAATTTCTTCCCGATATGGGTGGTTAATAATCTTAAGGGGTTTGCCAAGTCCTGTGCCCTGTTCAGGCGGCAGTGGAATTTGGTATTTCTTCCCTTGATACTGGAGTTTATCTTCCCTTTGCCAGACATTGCGGCAGATCTCGATCGTTTCTCGAAGTCTTGTCATCGGTGCGTCGTAGGGCACCCCATGAAAACCTTCAATTACCTGAGGCCCTGAAGCACCTAATCCAAGCATGCATCGTCCTTCGGAAAGCGCGTCGATGCCTGCTGCAGTCATGGCCATCAGGGCCGGCGTTCTGCTGTAAACATTGAGGATTCCTGAAGCGATAGTAACTTTCTCGGTTTTAGCAGCGATATAGCCCATCGCGGAGACGCCATCGAAGGAATAAGCCTCAGGGACCCAGACGACATTCAGGCCGGCTTTTTCCATTTCCACAATTTCTTTTGTCGCGCCGACGTAGCCCTGCGCGTAATTCATCAAGGTAGAGATTTTCATCGTTGAATCCGTAGTGTTCGGGCGACAAAGTTTACGGTGACTGGTATGGGAAAAGCAATTAGGCGCAACGGGCCCTGACATTGGGCTGAGATATCATCTACAGCCCTTATGTAACGGGGACTTATGTCTATATCTGCATTACATCTGAAGGTCTGAAAATAAATTCCAGATATGACGCTGTCAGTCCTCACAGACTAGCTTTTGGCGTCTGGTGACCAGATTTCCCCACCGACTCCCGCAAGATACACCTCATCAACTTATAGAGTTAGAACAATGAAACTACGACTAACAACATTGCTGGAAAACGGTAAGCTTTTGGAGCGAGATGGTCTCTTGTATAAGCCGAATAGCACCGAACCGCTTACGGCGAAGGTTGAGCAATTCGATGAAAATGGTCAGCTAACGATTATGTACACGGCTATTGATGGCAAGAAAGAAGGCTTGTTTCAGTGGTGGTACGACAATGGTCAGCTGAAACAGGAGTGCACGTATGTTGATGGCAAGCTGGAAGGCTTAAAGCAGACTTGGTACCGCGATGTCAGCTTGAGTCTGAGGTCACGTATGTTGAGGGCGAGAATGAAGGCTTGGTTAAGACTTGCGGTACTTTACCCCGGGTAACTACACCGACCCCGTTGTTTCGTTGTTTGTGTGACAAGTTCCTCGAGCGCTATGTGTGCTGACATCCAACGGGGCAAAATTTGATTCCAAAGAAAATTGCCGTATCCTGACGCCTACAATAGCTGGAGTATAAGGAAAGCTTATGTCAGCAACTGACTATATCGAATTGTGGCACGAGCATTTGCGTGGCGAGATTGAAGGCGGACTGGATACTCTGTTGGCGGATGATTGTGTGTTCTATTCCCCGATAGTATTCAGCCCCCAGGTGGGAAAAGCCTTAACCAAGATGTATCTGATGGCGGCTGGCGGTACCTTCAGTGAAGGTGATAAAAGTAAAGCCGTTGGACAACCTGAATCGAAGTTCAAATACAGCAAGGAAGTAGCTTCGGGGAACACAATTGTTCTGGAGTTTGAAACAGAAATCCAGGGCAAGTACGTGAATGGCGTCGACATCATTACCTTCAATGAAGATGATCAGATCACTGAGTTTAAAGTGATGATTCGTCCGTTACAGGCGGTCAACATGATGCATGCGCAAATGAAAGCTATGCTGGAAAAAATGCAAGGTTAGTGGATTTACTTAGGCCCGCCCTCGGCATTACATCTCTTGTTTGAACCTGAACATCATCGCTATGACCGGAACCAGCAGTACCGCAAAACTACCAAGGAACATGGTTTCAACATCTGCCGATGCCAGTTCTCCCATGAGGAGTGCTACTAGTAGACAGTGAAACACCGCGCCGAAGACTCCAGTAGAGATCGCAGCTACTTTCGAACTCAGTGATTCCCCGAAAAGCAGACCTGCGACGAGCAAGCCGAACACCCCATAGAGCCAGAATCCCAGGTAGTCAAAAGACGTGCAGAGCGAAAACGGAATAGACACATTCAGTATTCTGAGTAGAGGGTCAGCAAGTTCTGCACCCGTTGCACCGGTCGAAATTGCCTGCACTAGTTGTGGGATTGTCCAGATCGCTATGAATTTGGGAATGATGAAGAAGATAGGTATTTTAAACCACATCTTTTCCAGATTGCTAAAGTATCTTGAAAAGTATCTTGAAAAGTATCTTGAAAAGTATCTTGAAAAGTATCTTGATCGGAATTTTTTTGTATTAATAACTCAGGGTGGCAGCTTTCCCGCAGCGAATGGTCAATGTCTGACTGCTCACTAATCTACTGGCCTACAGACGGTAGGCCCGGATTAACCGTGTGGATCGCTGGAGGGGGCAGCAGGTAACCCTCCAAGGATGACGATACTTTTTTGAATGCGGAAAAAGGGTGGTTATTCATCCTAACCGCTGGGGCAATCTAGTAATTTTTCATGAGATCAACGTCGGACCAAGTCCGCGTAGGTGCCGATGGCAATCCAGCCCAATAGGAGTACAAACGGGACGTCATCGGAAATCTTTCAGCATCTATATCTACGTTGCCTGAAAGGTTTGTTTCCATTAAAGGTTTCTATCATTTGTGTAAAAAACGGCAAACTGGCCAATGTCTCTTGATGGCACAAAGTAGACTCAAATCTTACTGCCTGATAATGTCCGCTTTTATACGCTTAACGGAAGTCTTTTTCGCGAAATCTGAATTTCCAATTTCAATGACCGCTATTGGATGCCTAAGCGGAAGTGATTTCAGGTCGCTAAAAAGGTCGGTTTTTGACCCAACTGAGACAATTCACCCTAGACTTATTGCATCCCTTTCGGTTCATTTTTCATAATTTGAAAAATGTAACTCAATCCATTTAAACGTTTCGTACATGCGCGAAAGCCACTAATTGCTTGTTCCTCGATGACCCTCAAGGAATTTTCTTAATCCAATTTTGGTTGCCTCACATTCGTCTGCGATGCGCTGGGAATTTAGCCTAATGAAAGCTAGATCTTCTTTCCGTGCGGCAATTTCTAACTCTGCGGCCAACCTGTTGAGACTAACAACCCCAAATGTTGCTGAGCTACCTTTCAATGAGTGGGCATCTTCTGCTAGCTGCCTCATATCCAAGGCTGAAACAGCCTGGTTAATAGCCGCCATCCGATCATTAATATTGGCGATAAATGCGTCGATTAGTGTTGGCAACATACCTGGGTCCGTATCTTCCCCCAATTGGATGAGAGTATTGTGATCAATAGTTTCCAGGGCAATATTTTGGTTGCCAAATTTATTGTGATTTTCTTGCGCAGAAGGAAATCGTAAGTCATTATTTTCAACGTTGAGCCATTTGTGGACCATTTTAAGCAGGTCCTTTTTAGAACAAGGTTTTGACAGGTAATCATCTATCCCTTGATTGAGTAAACTTTCCCGATCACCGCTCATAACATGAGCAGTCATGGCGATTATGGGTATTTTGGCCACTGTCGGGTCTAGTTGTCTAATTGCCCGAGTTGCCTCAATGCCATTCATTTTTGGCATCCCGACATCCATTAGAATTAGATCGTAGTTACGAAGGTTTACTGCATCGAGTACTTCTAAGCCATTTTTTGCAACACTAACCGTAAGGCCTGCCTTTTCAAGCATCGTTCTTGCTACCATTTGATTGGCTGGATTGTCCTCTGCCAGCAAGACACTTCCACTAAGATTGGATAGGTTTGAACCAAATGTAGAAGCTGGTTTTCTTGGTTTTAGCCCAACTTCGGAGACCGTCGATTTTGGCAGTGTAATATTAAACCAGAAGGTACTGCCTTTCCCTTTTTGGCTCGAAAAATCGATATTGCCATTCATCATTTCTACAAGGCGCTTGGAAATTGCCAGACCAAGACCAGTCCCACCAAATTTATGTGTATAAGATGGAGAAAGAGTAGTGAATTCGGCAAAGAGTTCATCGTGATGTTCCTTTCCAATGCCAATTCCAGTATCTGTTACCTCAAACCGGAGTGTCGCCTCTTTCTCGGTCTCTCTTTCACTCGAAATTACAATTTTTACGCCGCCAACATCGGTAAATTTGATGGCATTATTCGCAAGATTTATTAGAATCTGACGTATACGCCCTGGGTCTCCCTCAAGGTAGCGTGGGGTGCCTGGTTCAATATCCACCTCAATGGTGATCTCTTTTTCCTTCGCCCGAACAGACAAGACATCTATCACTGCTTCTGCAAGATTTCTCAATTCAAATCGTTCTTTATAGAAGTCCAGCCTACCTGCCTCCATCTTTACAAAATCAAGAATGTCATTGATGATCTCTAAAAGTAGGTCAGCTGATAGTTGCCCAGATTTTGCAAACTTTGTTTGTTCTTCATCAAGATGAGTTTCAATAAGCAGGTCCAAAAAACCAAGAACGGCGTTGATCGGCGTTCTGATCTCATGGCTCATCATGGCTAAGAACTCGGATTTGGCGTGATTAGCTATGTCGGCCTTCTCGGCGGCATTCATTAACTCTTCGTGCAACAATTTCTGTTCGGTAATATCTTGCATAGTTCCGTGAGACAGGACCATTGCATCGGTTCGATCATAATCGGGATCACCTGTTTCCCTGACAAAGCGAATTTCGCCATCGGGTCTAATGATCCTATATTCGATATCGTAGGGGGGTGGGTTTTTTTGTGCCGCCTTCGTCCCTTTTTTATATTCTTCCCGGTCTTCAGGATGAAGGCGTTCAATGCCCTTATCACTATGATCCAGCTTTGCAAACATCTCATCGGGCGCCATACCATGAATTCGCGCTATCTCTTCTGAACAATAAATCAACTTATCTGCCACTTCATCGTAAACCCAATGACCTAGCTTCGCCTTGAACGCGGCATCTTTGTACCGCTCTTCACTTTCACGCAACGCCTGCTCACGTTCCCTATGTTCTGTGACATCTTGAACAGTCCCGAGAGTTTGAATGAGCGTTCCGGAGTCGCCGAATACAGGCTCTCCGCGCTCGACGACGTAGCGTATTCCACCATCCTGAAGAATAATTCTGTACTCACATTCATAACGGGCCCCAGTGTCGCTCGCTTCCCTTAATTCTCGGTCGACTCGTTCTTGATCCTCTGGGTGGAGCTTTTCAAGGAACTCATCCCAGGTGGGCGATTTTGCCAGATGGAGGGTATCGGCAACACGTAATGACTCCCGCGAAGCTACCAATTCCCGATCTTCTACTTCATCCCAAACCCAGTGACCGACTTGACCCAATCGTTGTGCTTCATCCATCCATTTCAAAGTTTCCGTAAGGGACTTGCCAGTATTGATGATATCGTGGTGCCGTCCGCCTAGTTCATCTATAGACTGATCCATCTCTCCTTTATGTAGGTGATGGCCCATACAGCGATCGATCGCCAACAGTAGGTCTTCTTCCGCAATTGGTTGTTGTAAAAAGTCACTAGCCCCTTGTCGAAAGGCCTCGACGCTAGATTCAAGGTCCGGATGAGCCGCAATCAGTATACATTTGAGATTGGGATTGAAATTCTTGAGCCTACGGATCAGTTCGATCCCACTTTTATCTCCAAGGTTCTGCTCAACGAAGACTAAATGGGCATCGAATGTCACAAGTAGGTTCGTAACATCATCGGCGACCAAACAGATATTGGCTCTAAATCCATTTCCCTCAAAAACCTTCTTCAATGATGTAGCATAAGCAGAATTTTCACTTACGATAAGTATACGAAGCTTTTTGTCACCTTTTTGGGAAGCTGAATTGATAGTCATATCACGCCTATTTCTCGTAAAGGACGTGCGCCTGTTTCGGGTGAAAAGAAAGTAACCATCTGAGATAAGGCTGCGATAGACTTGCTAATAACCGCTACCGGCCATTCGGCAGCTAACGAATGGCTATAACTTTGCGATACTCGAATTTTCTGGTTTGTCTTGTGTTTGATTTTGATGAGAACGGTGCCTTGATCCGTTGTAGTTTCACTTCTTCGTTTGAGGGTGGCATTCACACCACTGAGGGGACAGCTATTAGAAGTGATCAGGATAAATGTTCGATGTAAATCCAGTATGACGAACATGTTTCCACCCGATGAACGAATATGAACTGATCATGCAAATTTGATTTCAGTCAGATAACAAAATGTCGGTTGTTAGCACTTTCCGGACTATATCAGAGCCTATGATAAATGTCTGCTGATGGTGTGTCATCTCAACCGGTCAACGCAACACACGCATTGAATCTCTCAGCTGGTGTTTCAATTCCCAGCGTTTTGCGGGGCCGTTCGTTTAGCTGCCGGGCCACTTATTTAAGTGGGCCTGAGAGTGCAGCGACAAGTCGAAGATAGGTATTTTAAACCACATCTTTTTCAGGTTGCTAAAGTATCTTGAAAAGTATCTTGAAAAATATCTTGATCGGAATTTTTTTGTATTAATAAGTCAGGGTGGCAGCTTTCCCGCAGCGAATGGTCAATGTCTGACTGCTCACTAATCTACTGGCCTACAGACGGTAGGCCCCGGGAGTCCGAAGGTACATATTGTTTAACCGATTGGCGTGGTTGAGTGATGGTTGGGACAACGCTCAACGGGCGGGCAGGGCGGTCACTAGGAGTTATCCTCCGACGCTGCTAATGGCCAGAAGCTGACATTCACATCTTGAGTTATCATTGTTAAGAAGCAATACCTGTAGTCCTAATGAAGAACATGAAGCAGCAAAAATGGGATTGTGAAAGCATTTCAGATCAAAAAGGGAAAGTCGTTGTTGTTACTGGTTCCAGCAGTGGTTTGGGATATGAAACAGCAAAGGTGCTTGCTAACAAAAGCGCTACAGTCATTGTAGCTGTACGTAGTGAGGTGAAGGGTAATGCCGCTGTTTAAAAGATCAAAGTAGAAAATCCGAATGCGGATATACAAGTGATGTTAGTGGATTTAGCCAGTTTGGAGTCAGTTCATAAGTTTGCCGAAAACTTTAAGGAAAAATTCAAAAAACTAGACTTACTCATTAACAATGCTGGAGTCATGAGTCCTCCCTACACCAAAACCAAAGATGGGTTTGAATTGCAGTTTGGAACCAATCATTTAGGGCATTTCGCGTTGACAGGATTCTTGATTGATTTGATAAAAGAAACACCAAACAGTCGCATTGTGAATGTCAGCAGTACGGCTCACAAAATTGGGAAATTGAACTTTGAGGATCTCAATTGGGAAACGAGACGTTATTACAAAATGCGATCCTATGGTGATAGCAAACTAGCGAACCTCTACTTTACCAGTGAACTTCAAAAACGATTAACTAAACAATCTTCCGGGGTTGTTGTAGCCTCAGCTCATCCGGATGGTGAATTAGCCCATTTCTACCGAGGATAGAAACATACCGGCCCTGACCATGGGCAGGTAATACCAAAGAGTCAGTGCACGAGCGACGAAATACACATGTAGCGACAGCCATAACCCATGATTCAGAAAAACCGGTGTTAGGAGGTACCAGGCTGCAAGGTAAGCCAGTAATGAGAACAGCATGGCGTTGCGCATCTCGCGAGTGCAAGTCGCTCCGATGAAGACGCCATCCAGCAAATAACACCAAAATGAAATGACAGGTGCAGTGACTGCCCAGAGCAGATAGGTTCTGGTTGTATTCCTTACCTCATTGACGTTTGTGAGTAGATCAATCATGGCTGGCCCCGCCAGGAAAATAGTCATTGCGAGGATTGTGGCCGTCAAGAGTCCCAGCTCATTGATATAACGCAGCGTTCGGTCAAAACCGTTCCGATTTTTTGCGCCAACAGCGATTCCAACGAGGCTTTCGGCAGCAAGCGCGTAACCATCCAGGAAGAAGGCAGAAAAACTCACGAATTGCATCAGGATTGCGTTGGTTGCGAGCATAACATCGCCCGATTTCGCGCCTTCGTTGGTAAACCATGCGAAGGCGAAGATCAGGGACAAGGTTCTGATCATAATATCTCTGTTAACACTAAGGGTTCTGAGGATCGCCTGAACATCTTTCAGGATGCTCATTGGGACGCTGATGCTGCCGTAGCTGCTGCTCATATGCCGAAAGACGATGTAAATTCCGACGGTAGTCGCAAGAATCTCTGCGATGACGGTCGCCGTAGCGATGCCGGCTACACCCCAACCAAACCCAACCACGAATACGAAATCCAGAGCGATGTTGGCCCCATTGAGTAATAGCTGTATCCATAGGATGGTTTTGGATTTCTGGTGCCCCAGCAGATACCCCATCACCACGAGATGGGTAAGGCTAAGGGGGGCTGTCCATATCCTGATGCCGAAATAGGTAGCGGCAGCCTCCTCAACGGCTGGGCTTCCATCAATGACTGAAAATGCGAACCCAGCGAGCACATTCTGGAGTAGCAATAGAATTAACCCGATACTGACTGCAAGGATCAGGGCCCTATAGAATGCGGCTTTAGTACCATCATTGTCTTCTGCGCCGCGGCACTGGGCGATCAGGCCGGTGGTACCCATTCGCAGAAACCCAAATCCCCAGTAGATAAAACTGAAAATCATCGCACCAATAGCAATAGCCCCGATCAGCGCCGGGTTGCCGAGATTTCCAATGACCGCGGTATCAACCAGCCCCAACAGCGGAGTGGAAAGATTGGAAAGTATGATGGGCCACGCAATGTAGAGCACGCTTTTGCGGGTGAAGGATTTGTCCATAGAGCCATTGAAGAACAAGGGTGGACGATTATAGCATTCTGAGGGCAGGGTGAGCTCACAAAGGCATCACTTTTGTAAGCAGCTATGTACACAACTAAAGAGTATAATCAACCAATCAGGTCTCGTTGCAAGGAACTCAAATGGCACAAGCTGAACAAGCAAAGTTTGTATTAAGACTACCGGCATCGCTCCATCGGAAAATCAAAAGGAGTGCTAAAGCAGATAACACTTCGATGAACAAGAAAATTACGAATATTTTAAATCAGTCCTTCGCCGATTCTTCTGTTGAAGTCACGTTAAATGACCTGGTTAAAAGACTGGAAAAGAAGAAAGTTATCTAGCATTGTTTGTGGTACTGCTCATCCAGGTCGTCTTACCCGTTCCTGACGTAGTAGTCATGGATGATTCGGCTGTAGCGGTAACCCGGATCTATTAGATCCGTCATTATTATTCTTTCACTTAGAGTATTGGTTTTTGCTAATCTGTCAGGAGGTGCAGAACTCCTTGTGTGTCGAAAACCAGCGTGTAACTGGCTCCTTCCTGCTGCGTGTTGCTCATGCTGGCGAGCGTCTCTGTGTTGTCTGAGTTTCGAACAACGTATTCAACGTCATTGGCTATGGATTCGCTATACTGCTGTCCTGCGAAACCGATATCGTTTAGCAGAGGCGCCACCTCATCCAGGTCCTGGCCAGGCCGAAGAATGTAGACGTCAACAAACTCATTGCTACCGTTAATAAATTTAAACAGTGCTCGGTCACGAACAAGACGAAAGGAATCAATGGCGATGAGCGAGCGGGTGATTGAAGTGGCATCAGTGGTATTGTTCTCAAAGGTGTAAATCGATTGGAATGCTCCTCCCCTTATCGTTACAGGGCCTGGGCTTTCTTCCAGAATTGTGTCACTTGCATCAGTAATCGTGAATTCGACGCTGAGGTTTTCGGCTTCCTGTGAGCTGCTGCGTGTCTGTTTGTTAATATTCGGGTACACAGCAGTTCCCAGCATTACAGTTACTGGGGATTGTTCTGAGTAATTCCCGACCCTGACGGATGCTGGCTGGGATTCGTCCAGAATGGTTGAGCCATTTGAACCGATGGTCCGTATCACATTGGCGTGTTTCGCTCCATCGGGTCCGAAGTCATCGACCAACGCGTATAAGTCTTCCGTCTTGTTTAGAATTTCGAGGGAGCCGCTATCGAATAACAATTCGTTTGAGCCAGCGACTGTGATTCGAACTTGCTGATCGGGTCCGGCATCTACGGAAAATCTGCTGGTAAAACTGCCTGAAGTGACAGTGGCTAGAGGGGCTGCGTCAGTGAGCGTTGCGCCCAGGTCCGTGAGGTAAATGTCTACCATGGGGTGATTGGTCAGGTTAGACGCGAACCAGATATCTGCGACACCTGCCGGGCGGTCACTCGAAACGATAAAGGGAGCGTCTACGATTTGGATATTCGGTTGGCTCAAGCTGCCCATCCACAGATAAGTCGACAGTCCGTCTTCGAGAATTGGCTGGTTTTCGCCTTCGGCGACAGTCACTTCGTCGTCGTTGGAGTCCAGGTACGCAATTCTCCAGTCATACTTGTCGACCGGTGTCTGTGCAACTGCTTGAGCAAACGGAAAGCGGCTCGTTGTTCTGTCCCGTCCATGGAACATAGTTACCTCGGGGCTGTCGGGCATCATGTTGACGAACTGGACGAAGCCGTTTTTAGAAATAAAATCTGTGTCTTCATCAAAACCTGAGTCAGAACCACAGGCGCTTAGCAGAAGAATGGCGAGCAGCAGAAAACCTGACTGCGTATTCCGGGTAGGCATGTTTCGAACCGCGCGACTAAAAAAAGGTGATGCTATCGTTAACTGCCCCCAGAGTCGAGTTGGATTGTCTTCTGGAGCATTCCAGTGTGCGGTTAAGTGTGCAATGCTTTATACCTTTGGTTGAACTAAGGAGCGGATCATGCAGCTGCAAGTGAACGAGGAAGACCGGCGATTCCAGGAGGAGGTCAGGACTTTTCTGTCAGAAAACCTCGATCCACATCTTAGCAGGAAGGTGAAACTCGGCTATCCAATTTCCAAGGAAGAGCAGGACGGCTGGACACGGACCCTCAATACCAGGGGTTGGGCAGCACCTAATTGGCCGGTCGAAGTTGGTGGGCCAGGATGGACCATGCTTCGCAGGCACCTGTTTGATATCGAGATGAAAATGCATCACGCACCTGAACTTCAGGGGTTTGGCTTTTCCATGGTGGGACCGGCGATTATTAAATATGGCACGCAGGAGCAGCAGAACTATTACCTGCCGAAGATTCTGAATGCTGATATTTCCTGGTGTCAGGGATACTCGGAACCGCAGGCGGGCTCAGACCTGGCGTCGGTCAGGACCAGAGCTGTGGTTGACGGTGATGACTATGTTGTCAGCGGTTCCAAAATCTGGACCAGTGCCGCAGAACGGGCTGATCACATTTTCATGTTGGTACGCACCGATACGGAGGCCAAGCCGCAGTTGGGCATTACCTTTCTGCTGATGGAAATGAATGACCCTGGAATCACTGTTAAGCCGTTGCTGGCATTTAACGGTAAGCGACTCTGGAACCAGGTGTTCTTTGATCAGGTTCGGGTGCCCAGAGCGAACAGGCTGGGTGAAGAGAACAGAGGCTGGAGCGTAGCAAAGAATTTGCTTGGCAATGAGCGTTTGCTGGTGTCCAGGGTCGCAGAGAGCCGAAGAATGTTGTCGAACATTATGAGCGCTCTAAGTGAAGATCCACAGAAGGCTGCATTCAGAGAAAGCCTGGCAGCGTTGGTGATACGACTTGAAGCGCTGGATGCAACAGCGCTACGTTTACTAACAAAATTCGATAAGGGCCATGAAATCGGTGCAGAGCCGTCCATGCTGAAGTTGAAGGGCAGCCAGCTCGTACAGGATATGGATAGAATGCTCTATGAGATAGTTGGGTATCTAGCGTTACCGCAGGATTCAACGATGCGGGAGGGCGGTCCGGCGGGCGCCGAGATTGCTGACATGGTGGCAAGCGGCTTGTTCCACCATCGTGGTTATACGATTGCGGGAGGTACAAGCGAGATTCAACATAACATCATTGCCCAGCAGATGCTGGGACTATAAACGGAGCTATTTAGTAACCCCGGAGTATACTCCTGCGTGATTGATCTCATTATGCTGGACATGTACGGCAGAAAGAGACCCAGTCTGTCAATGTCAGTTTTCTGCAAAAACCATTTACGCTCGACCAGTTCAGCTTGCCGACCAACGCTCAGTGGTCAGGTCTTTGGCTCTGGCTCAGAAACCCAGCGATGCTAAGCCCGCCAGTCTGCAATAAGCTTTCCGACACAGGCCGTCAGTTTTTTCGCTGCTGGGATGTGTAAAAATTCATTAGGACCGTGAGCATTGGAATGTGGGCCAAGGATGCCTGTGACCACGAATTGCGCATTCGGGCTCCTGCTGGCGAGAAATTCCATAAACGGGATGCTCCCACCGCAGCCCATGGCAACCGCGGGTGCGCCGAAGTAATCCATTGAAGCCGCCATTAGGCTGTTCTTTAGATCAGGCGTAGTAGCGGGTGCATGCCAACCGGCATTCGGTGTGAGGAAGGTGGCACTTACATCGGCGTCGTTTGGTGCAGAGTCAAGTAGAAGTGCCTTGAGAGCAACAGCGGCCTTCACGGCATCAGTTGTCGGAGGAATTCTTAGGGCCAGTCGGGCGGTGGTCTCAGGGCGCAGCACGTTCCCCGCCTCTTCAGGGGAGGGCGCTCCGCCAAGCCCGGTAATCGCAAGGCTCGGTGCCCATGTGTTATTTAGGACCAGCTCGGTGGGATCATCAGATGCTGGACCGCCGTGTCCGGCAAATGGATACATTTCTGCAAATGAATCAGCTAGTACCTGTCCTGCTGCAATCGCCTCTTGCCGGCGAATGTCCGGGATTTGTTCATTCAGGAAGGAAGGTTTGATAAACCCTGTGTTCTCATCTTCAAGTCTCGACATAATCTGTCGGAGCAGACGAAAACTGGAAGGAACAATGCCTCCCGCAGCACCGGAATGTACACCCTGTGTCAGTACACGAACAGTAAGGTCTGCTATTAACATCCCCCTTAGCGAGGTAGTTAGCCAGAGTTGATCGTAGTTGCCGCAGGTCGAATCAAGGGCGATGACAAGATCCGGATCACCAATGATTTCGCCAAGTTTTTTCATATAGTGGGGGAGGTCGGGGCTACCGCTTTCTTCAGATGCTTCGATAATGACGTTGATGCGCGGTCGCGGTAGTTTTTGGTCGAACAGTGATTTAATCGCTGCAATCGCAGAATAAATAGCATAGCCATCGTCAGCGCCGCCCCTGCCATAGAGTTTTTCGCCACGGATAACGGGGTTCCACGGAGCCAGCCCATCTTCCCACCCATCAAACTCTGGTTGCTTATCCAGGTGACCATAGATCAAGATATTCTGGTTAGTATCGCCCTCCAGGGTCATGAGGATGGTGGGTGTCAGTCCGGGTAATTGATGGACCTGCACTTCAAGTCCTGGAACCTCCTGGGCCTTTACCCACGAGACCATGTGGTTAACAGCATCATGCATGTAACCATTTGCTTCCCATGACGGGTCGAACAGGGGCGACTTGTTAGGTATTCGGACGTACTCGGTCAGACTGGGAAGAATGGCATCATCCCAAAATTGATTAATGTAATTGGTATTTTGTTCTGGATTCATTGGGATTTATCGGGGCTCTCTAAATTGGCCTTGGTGGCAGGGGCTTCATTGTTAGATTCAGAGAGGAATTCCCCTTCGATTGTCTGTCCCGGTTGCCCATCGGTATCTCGGAAACCACCACGCTGGAAGTGGCTATGCATCTGAAATTGTCCGAAACCGGTTGAACGAATAATTCTGGCAGCCAGAGGACGTCTCAAACCGGGAACCAGGCAAACAAAGCCAACGATGTCGGTGGCAAATCCCGGCGTCAGTAGAAGAGCTCCGCCAATAATCAACATGATTCCTTCGAGTAATTCTGATTCGGGGATTTCTCCTCTTTGTAACTTCTCCTGCACCCTGGTCAGGGTTGCCATTCCTTCTAATCGAAGTAGCCATACTCCGCAGATCGCCGTCAGCACCACCAGACCAACCGTGGGCAACGGACCAATCATGCCGCCCACCTCGATCAGGATGATCATTTCAACCAATGGAATGATGAAAAACAGGAAAGTAGCTGTACGCACAAGGAGCCTGTAGGCATGGATTAGAGGCGACTCTAACCAAAGCTGGAAGAACTGTCACCCAAAGTGTTTTATGCGTGTGATAGATTATGGTTTTTCCATGGCCTGCTAAGAGGGCTAATCTTTGATGGACCTGTTTATTGATGGCACAGTCGGTCGCCTTGAAGCCCGTTATTCGGAAGCTGCATCTGCAACCGGCGTAACTGCTGTGCTCTGTCATCCACATCCGCAGTTTGGGGGAACGATGAATGACCTGGTACTCGGGGCGCTCGAGCCAGCGCTGCTTGCTTCAGGAATCAGTAGTCTACGATTTAACTTTCGTGGCGTTGGTGGTTCGGAGGGCAAGTATAGCGACGGTGTGGCTGAAATCGACGATGTGGTCGCAGCAACAACCTGGGTGCGTGAAAGGTCGGTTGGTGAACGGATAATTCTGGTGGGATACTCCTTTGGTGGTGCTGTGGCCCTGTCAGCGCAGGAACTACTGGTGCCGGAATGTATGATCCTTGTCGCGCCGGCCGTGGGAATGTTTGGTCAGCAGCATCCCCCGACGGCGCCAACCCTGGTCATCCTTGCGGAAAATGATCAATTCGTGAGCGCCGATTCAACCAAAGGCTGGTTTGGTGATCCCAATACGCGGGTAGAACAGATATCGGATACAGACCACTTTTTCTTTGGGCATCATGAGCAGATCACTAAGATCGTGAGAGAATTTTTGATAACCACTTTTATAGACTAAACCCTGGGATTATAAATGGAGCTAAAAACTCTCCGGTACGACGTACTGGACAAAATAGCGACTATTACGTTGAACCGGCCGCATCGCATGAATGCGTGGACTGGCCGAATGCATACTGAATACCGTTACGTTCTTGACCAGGCTGACAAGTGTTCTGATGTCCGTGCGATTGTAGTCACCGGCGAGGGTAAAGGTTTTTGTGTGGGTGCCGATACCAAAGCGCTTGAAGGTCATATTGAAAAAGGTGGTTACGACGCTGGCACGCCTGATGTTCTGGCGGAACCTGGCCAAGGTGTCAGTGCGGATTTTGACGCATCTTTTGCATATCATTTTGGACTGTCAAAGCCTGTGGTTGCCGCCATGAATGGTCCGGCAGCCGGAGTCGGGCTGGTTCTGGCTTGTTTTGCAGACATTCGGTTTGCGGTGCCCGGTGTAAAGTTCACTACCGCTCATGGCAAGCTCAATTTTCCAGCAGAATATGGCTTGTCCTGGTTGCTCCCCAGGCTGATCGGATTGCCGCGGGCGAATGACTTGCTGCTAACCAGTCGAATCTTTACGTCTGATGAAGCGTTCACGTTAGGTCTGGTTAACAGGCTTGTTGAGCCTGAACTTCTTCTGAAGGAGACCTATGCGTATGTCCGGCAGATGATTGAAACAGTGTCTCCAGGATCGCTAAGAGAAACCCGATGGCAGATCTACAAGGATCTCCACAGGGATGTGGCCTCGTCGGTAAAGGACAGCGAGAGGTTAATCGATGCTATGAGCCGACAGAAAGATTTTACAGAGGGCGTGAATGCGTTCCTGGAGAAGCGGGTGCCTAACTGGACTGGGGAATAAGCGGGTGGTATCAGAAATAAACATGAGATTAGTTGGAGAGTGACTTGAGTACAGAATTAGCCACCGGATACGAACTACAGGATGAGCCTTACTACCTGCCGCTTGCGGATGAAGTCGAGGTGTTCATGGCAGCCTACGAGCAACGACTTCCTGTGCTACTCAAAGGGCCAACCGGTTGCGGTAAGACTCGATTTGTTGAGTACATGGCGCACCGCATTTATCGGCAGGGGGGAAACAGTATTAAGCAGCCTTTGCAGACAGTCGCCTGTCATGAGGATTTGTCTGCAACGGATTTGGTCGGCAGGTTCCTGCTTAAGGCGGAGGAGACGGTTTGGCAGGATGGGCCTCTATCCAGAGCAGTGAAAGAAGGATCAATCTGTTATCTGGACGAGATAGTTGAAGCCCGCAAAGACTCCACTGTATTGATTCACTCGTTAACGGATCACAGGAGAATTCTGCCGGTAGAGAAGCTGGGGATCATACTCGAGGCGCATCCGAACTTTTTGCTGGTGATTTCTTATAACCCGGGATACCAGAATGTACTGAAAGATCTGAAGACAAGTACCCGCCAAAGATTCATCGCTATTGATTTTGACTATCCTGAACACTCCGAGGAGGCCAGTATTATTGCGCATGAGAGTGGCGTAAGCGCGACATATTCAGACCAGCTGGCGCGCATTGGGCAGAAGATCAGAAATCTGCGAAGCCATGGTTTCGATGAAGGTGTCAGCACTCGGTTACTGGTCTATGCCGGGCAATTGATCGTCCAGGGTTTGCTCCCGCGTCGAGCCTGCGATGCTGCTATATCCAAAGCGGTTTCAGATGACGTTGAAGTGCAGCGAGCGATCGCTGAATTGGTCGACGCAGTCTTCCCCGCCGATTAGGTCACTATCTCGTGGAACCAAAAAGTACACACAGTACAGAAGAAGCAGCGGAGCGACTTTGGCTGATTAACCGGGATACCGCCGCGCGTTTCAGGTCGACAATAGCTTCTCTTGGAGCTGTTTTTGCCCCTGAGCAGATAAATCGCCTTGCCGAAAGCTGTGTCACCATTGCAGATTCTGGCTGGCGTTCATTTGAGACGGTGAACCTGTTGCTGGAAATCGCAGCAGTGACTGATCATCCGGCGCGACTGATGGAGATCACGAAGGCCGCAGAACAGCTCTCTGGTTATTCGTTTGAACCGGCCGCTAATTACCTTCAGATGGTGCTGGCTGCAGTCGAAGTCGGCCACTCGAAGGAGATATCCGAGCTGGAGCAGGCCGGTTTAGCGCTGCATTCGAAGTACCAGCATGCTTCCGGTTTGATCGGAGGTTACTTTAGCGCCGCGCAGACTCTTCTTGCCCGTGGCGACGGTGATAATCTCCTTTGTTGGGTGGAAGTGGCTCGCGGCATGTTCGACCTTGGGCGTGATGACCTGTTCCGATTCCTGGTATTGAGTGAGCAGTCTGCCAACGTTTCCTGGGAGATGGTTAGACGGTTTCAGGTGAAGTCTACTCAAGGTTGCCTCGTCTATCTTGATCATGTTGGTCATCTTCACGATAGGTTTTCCGGCGCTCAAATGACGTTGGTCGAGTCTGCCATGCTAAAACATGTGGACTCCTCGTTTGAAGACCTGATCGACTCTTTCGAATCTCTGCATGCTTTTGATCCCGGTCAGGTTTCATTGATCCTGGCGCTGGGAACGGACATTGAACATGTGAACAATTTAGCGGCGTTCAATAGAAATGCGGGAAAGCTTCCATTGGGTCGTCAGAACGTCATCAGGCAATGGGTCGAGTTCGGCAATGAGGTTGCCCGGGGTAACGAGTTTGCCGGGCAGGCTTACTTCAATCTGGAGTCTATGCGATCGAACGAGATGCTCGCATCCTTGCAGGGGCAGGTTTCATTTGAAGATCATCGGCGAACATTCGATCTGCTTGCAGAAGCGATCACTGCAAAAAATGTTGTCGTGGAGAGCATTGATGGGACTTATGATGCAACGAACCGCTACCTGGAAGGGCTGCGTGGTGATGGTTCAGGCCTGGGGTTGCCCGATAATGATGGGCGGGTGGTGCGCTTGCCTCAGACCGTCAATATCTTCGAGGCTGAAGCTGACAACTTCGGGTTTTACAAAGTATCGCTTTTCCATCAACTCGGTTACGCGGAGTTCGGCTGTTTTGCACAGATTGAAACAATTAACACCGTGCTGGGCACTTATCCGGACCGTCTGCTGGCAGAGCGCCTGTTCCTGATTGCAGAGGATGCCCGAATCGACTGGCAGCTCGCGAATTGGTACCCCGGCATACAGCCGCAGCTAAAGCGGCAAAAAAAAAGGGCTGCCCAGGCAAGGCCGGTTAAAGAGCGAAGCCGTAAAGCGCAGTTACTGGAGGTTCTTGTCCAGACCAGCCTGGACTCACCCTATGAAAAGTATGTGCGTCAAATCTACTGGCCCGAGGCGGCGCTCCTACGGCAAACACTCGGTAGTTTAAAAAAGGCAACTGCGGGCATCGATGAAGTGCTGAATGTCGTTGGCCAATGTTACCGGTTACTTGAATCCCCGGGTGAGGATGGGTCCGGTCAAGGCATGACGAATATCAAGACGGCGGAAATGGGCATGCTCCTGGAGGAGCTACCAGAGCCCGTACCTTATCGGGGACAGATTGATGTGGAGCAGGTTAACTCCACACTAAAAATTGATGCCCTGGTTGAAGAACTCCAGGAACAACTTGATGCTATGCCCGACCAGCCTCCGGGTGCCGAAATGCCTGGAAGCGACCAGGACCAGGTTGAGTTGGGAGATTTAAAGAAAGGCGATGTCGGAGAAGGTGTTGCTATGTTACTCACCGAACTTGAGAACGTGCTTGGAAGTGAGCCGGGAGAAATTGATCCTGGAGACAAAGAAGGACTGTTTGAGTTTCTGGGAGGAATATCCTCGCGCTCGAGCGATGCGAGTGAGCATCAATATGATGAATGGGACTATCAGATTTCAGACTATCGATCCAAGTGGTGTACTTTGTTCGAGTACAGGGAATTGGACGTAGACGAACAGTATGTCAACACCGTGCTTCGGGACCACCAGGACCTGGCGAGAAAAATTCGTCAGCAGCTGAACAAGGTAAAGCCGGAGATGTTACGAAAGGTAAAAGGCGTCGAGGAAGGAGAAGAGCTCGACCTGGAACGCACCGTTTCATATGTGGTTGATCGCAGGGCCGGGCTAACACCAGATGACAACATTTACATCCAACGTCAGAGAAAAGACCGGGATGTCTCTACGCTGTTTCTGTTGGATATGAGCGCGTCGACTGACGATATTATTTCTGATCCTGATGCCGATACTCTAGAGCCTTTGGACATTGATGATGATGAATACCTCGTCGACTTCTTTCAAAAGAAGAAGGCGCAGGACGAAGTCGCCCGAAGGATTATTGATGTAGAAAAAGAGTCTGTTGTTTTGATGGCAGACGCGCTTGAATCTCTGGGAGATGCTTATTCGGTTTGTGGTTTCTCTGGGTATGGGCGGGACCAGGTCGATTACTATCTTTGCAAGGATTTCGATGAGCCATTCAACGCGTTAAGCAAGGGGCGTATCGGGGGAATCAAACCCTGCCGAAGTACGCGCATGGGACCACCGATCCGCCATGCGACCCGCCGCCTTATCGAAACGGGCTCCAGGATCAAAGCACTCATTATCATGTCAGACGGTTATCCCCAGGACCATGATTATGGTACCGACAGGAATTCGCGGGATTATGGTTTGATGGATACGATGAAGGCATTATCAGAGGCTAAGCAACAGGGCGTGCTGACATACTGTTTGACAGTTGATCCATCAGGCCATGACTACCTGCGTGCGATGTGTGCGGACAGCCAGTATATGGTGATTCAGGATTTGCAGCAGTTACCGGAGGAGGTCTCCCGGGTTTACAGAAGCCTGACTGGCTAATCTGGTGATCGCTGCAAATAGCCGGTGACTGAACTAGATGAGAACAGCGTTAACTTCAGATAGGATGGTTTCAGCGTAATGACAAAAAAGAACAAGAACGCGTACTAAAGCACAATGACAGAAACATCCGATGACTTACCCGGCAGCTATCACCATGGTGATCTTCGCCTAGCGATACTCAAGGCTGCATGCGATCACCTGCGACGGGAAAATGCGGAGTCCCTGAGCCTGCGAGCCCTGGCGAGGGGAATTGGTGTTTCACAAACAGCCCCTTATCGTCACTTTGATTCGAAGAACGCCCTGTTCGCAGGTATTGCCACCTGGGGTTTTCAGATCCTGGGCGGCCAGATGCAGGCATCGCTGGCTGACCAGACGTCACCAATGGAATCATTTTTGACCCTTGGGCGTTGTTACCTGGACTTCTCACGCGAGCATGCCGAAAAGTATCAGTTGTTTTTTGATTCAAGCCTGGTTGAATTCGGTGAGTATCCCAGGCTGCAGGAAGCGAGCGGGGTTTGCTTCGACCATTTGTTGGACGTGATTCGGCTTGGTCAGCAGGATCGGTTGTTTGTAGAGCGGGAAGAGGAAGAAATTGCGGCTATTGTCTGGGCAGGCCTGCATGGAATGGCGAGCTTGCTGCAGTTGAAACATGGACGCCAGGGTCTGACTGACCGGCCCGTGGGAAAAGCGATCAGGTTTCTCGCCGAACAACAGGATCAAACGCTAAACCTGTTATTGCGTTCCGTTCTCAAGTAGTTTCCAGGCCCAGGCGTTATCATTGTTACGATAACCAACAGTGTAACAACTGATCTAAGCCGCATTGATCGTTTTACTCACTAAGGAGAAACCATGAAAAAGCCTCTGCTGGCTATTACGATGGGTGACCCGGCGGGCGTTGGCGCAGAAATTGTCGTAAAGGCCTACAACGAACTGAGTAGTGGTGGCGCAACAATCTTTGTCATAGGGTCAGCTGATTGCCTGCGCCAGGCGATGCAGCAGACTGGCTGCCAACACCGGATTAAGGTCATAGAGTCACCCGAAGATATCGTCGATTCCCTGCAGACTATCCAGGTGCTTGAGCCCGTCTCATTTGATGCCTCCAGCCTGGTAGTAGGGCAGGTCGCGGCATCCTGCGGGGAAGCCGCGGTGAGGTACTTCGAAACAGCTGTAACGCTCTGCCTTGATGCCCGGATTCAGGGTGTTGTGACCTGTCCAATCAATAAGGAAGCGGTTCACGCGGCGGGTTTTCACGGGGACATTGGTCACCAGGAAATTCTGTCCCGGATGACCCACGCGGAGTTGACGGCCACAATGCTGATGACAACAGGATTAAAGGTTGCTCACCTCTCAACCCATAAATCGCTCGCAGAGGCGGTCGCCTATGTGAAACAACCCGTTCTGGTAGAAAAACTCAGGTTGACAGTTGAGAGTCTTGAGAACTGGGGGATCAGTAGCCCAAGGGTTGCTGTTGCTGCGCTAAATCCTCACGGTGGTGAGGGCGGCTTGCTGGGGCGAGAAGAAATTGAAGAAATCACGCCCGCTGTAGCAACCTGCCAATCCCTTGGCCTGGATGTCA
Source organism: Gammaproteobacteria bacterium (assembly GCA_012961165.1). Lineage (GTDB taxonomy): Bacteria > Pseudomonadota > Gammaproteobacteria > Pseudomonadales > Azotimanducaceae > UBA9659. Next base: position 32,233 of record DTZW01000019.1, read on the forward strand.
GGGGCCCTTTTCCAGCTGACTCGATTTTCTATCGGGCGATTAATGGTGAGTTTGATGCTGTGCTAGCGCTTTATCATGACCAGGGACATATCGCGATTAAAGTCCATAACTTCGAGGAAAGTATTACGGCAACCATGGGTATTCCGTTCATTCGTACCTCGGTAGATCACGGTACGGCGTTCGATATTGCAGGCCAGAATCGCGCCGATGCAGGGGGGCTCATCGAGGCAACTCGGGCAGCTATTAATATGTTAAATCAATCACTTACATAGCATTTCGAATATGCTACTGTTGTCGCCCCGCAAGGGTGAATGTCTCCGGAATACGCCTTCATGCAATGGAAAAATTGGTCGGGTCGCCAACGGGCCTCACTGGAATCTCTTGTTTTTGTCCGCAGCGAAGCTGACGCCTCTGCTGTTGTAAGCCAGTGTGCGCAGGCGGGCAAGACGATCCGTGTCGCTGGCGCCGGCCATAGCCACGCTCCTGTGGTCACCAATGATTCCATCATTGTCGATAGCAGTGGCCTGGCAGGACTTCTTGAGGTCGACAGGCCAGCTCAGGAAGCCTGGATCAGGGCGGGCACTTCGATTTACAGCCTCGGCGGTCAATTACACGACCATGGACTGGCGTTAAAAAACCAGGGTGATATAGACCGTCAACTACTTGGCGGCGCTATTGCGACGGGTACTCATGGTACTGGCCGCAATCTTCAGAATATTTCAGCCTCGGTCACTGGGCTGCACATCATATTAGCTAATGGCGAGCAGGTTGAGTGCTCGAACAGCGAGCTGCCTGATCTATTCAACATCGCGCGCCTTAGTGTGGGGTCTGCTGGCCTGATCACTCGTATCAGGATGAAGTTGCAGGAGAGCGCGGTCCTTAGCGAACAGATTCATGTCGCCAGCTATGATGACACCATTAATCGAATTACAGCGCTGATTGCCGAAAACGACAGGTTTGAATTCTTCTGGTATCCGGGAACTGACGAGGCGAATATCAAGACGATCAATCCAGCGGCAACCGAACCCGAATACCCGCTGGCGGAAGAGGGCGGAAGAGTTGCCTGGAGCTACGAGGTTCTGCCAAGTCACAGGCCACATCTGCATACGGAGATGGAATACAGTGTCCCTGCAGCGAATGGCCAGGCGTGTTTCGCTGAGATTCGACAGCTGATCCATCGCCAGTTCCCGGATGTGCGCTGGCCAGTGGAATATCGCACGGTTGCTGCTGACGATATCTGGCTGTCAATGGCGTCAGATCGCGATACCGTCACGATATCTGTTCACCAGGACATCAAGCTGGATGAAGAACCATACTATCGGGCCTGTGAAGAGGTATTTCTAGCTTATGGTGGCCGCCCCCACTGGGGCAAGGTGAATTACCTGAACGGAGATGATTTTGCCCGGATTTATCCACGATGGCATGACTGGTGGAGTGTTCGTGATAAGTATGACCCGGGAGGTGTATTCCTCAATGACTACGCGAGAGGTCTGCACCCAAAGTAGTCTGTTAGCTGGGCGGCCAGCCCATTAAGCTGTTAACCCTTGATTACAAAACCATTAATCATTAACTTGTTAATCAACCAAAGAAACTGCTGAGCTGAATATGTCCTATGAAAATGTTGCGATCGACTACATTGATCATGTAGCGATCCTAAAGTTAAACGCGCCTGAGGTGTTGAACGCATTGTCGCCTGATATGGTTCAGGAATTGTCGTCTGCCATCACAGATATCATCCAAAGTGATGCACGATGTCTGTTGATAACTGGAGAAGGTCGCGCGTTTTGTGCGGGTGCCAACTTGCAGCCAAAGGGGGCGGCTGATGGCCTGCCACCTGCTGGCAGTGTCCTTGAAACGCACTATCACCCGGTAATGACCAAGCTCCGGAATATGGAAATCCCCATGGTGAGTGCTGTCAATGGCCCGGCCGTGGGAGTAGGCATGAGCTTTGCCGTGATGGCGGATATTGTTGTCGCAGCTCGAAGCGCTTACTTCCTTCAGGCATTCGCCAATATCGGGCTGGTACCCGATGGCGGTGCTACCCATCTGCTTCCCCGCATAATTGGTTGGAGGCGGGCAGTGGAACTCTCTATGCTCGCCGAACGTTTGCCCGCTGAAACTGCCCTTGATTGGGGGCTGGTTAACCGGGTTGTAGATGACGACAAGCTGATGGAAGAGGCGCTAGGTTTGGCTACACGCCTGGCGAACGGGCCAAGGTCCCTCGGCCTCATGCGCAAAGCCTATTGGGAGACATTTTCCAACAGTTACGCGGAACAGTTCCAACTGGAGGCTAAGCTGCAGGGAATTGCCGGGGCATCGGAGGATAACAGGGAGGGTGTGAAAGCGTTTCTTGAGAAACGACCCGCCAGATTTACGGGCAAATAGTCGCGCAAGTCGCTAAATATCCACCGTGAATTCACCTTTATTGCCGGGCAGCATCCTGGCTGCGACAATGGTAGTATTGTCCGCTGTTTGAATTGGTACAGATCAGATTTAGGAGCTAAGAAATGCCATTGGTATTAAACGAAGATCAAAACATGCTGAAAGATTCTGCAAAGAATTTCTGTTCAGACAACACCCCCATTACCCAACTGCGTCGTCTGCGTGATGATAAAGATGAATCAGGTTTTGACCGAGATACCTGGCGTCAGATGGTAGAGCTTGGCTGGGCTGGTATTACTGTCCCCGAAGATTTTGGTGGCCTTGGGTTTGGTTACATGGGGCTCGGCGTAGTGATGGAAGAATGTGGTCGAACCCTGACTGCTTCTCCCTTGTTTGGAACTGCAGTGCTAGGTAGCAGCGCTATCCTCCATGGTGGTACCCAGGAACAAAAAACTGAATTACTTGGCCAGGTAGTAGGCGGCGAACTGCTACTGGCACTTGCGGTCGAAGAGACTCCTCATCACAACCCCTACGGCGCCAGCACTACCGCCGAAAAATCGGCTGGTGGTTACAAGGTGACAGGTAGCAAGAAGTTTGTGCTCGATGGCCATGTTGCTGACAAGCTTGTGGTCGTTGCAAGGTCATCAGGCAATGCCGGTGACCGTGATGGCCTAACGCTGGTGCTAGTGGATCGTGAGTCAAGCGGCGTATCGGTGACACGGACTATTATGGCTGACAGCCGAAACGCAGCGAATATTGAGTTTGCTGGTGCAGAAGGCGTGATGCTGGGTGAAGAAGGAAAGGGCGCTGATGTGCTGGATAAAGTGCTCGACACCGGTCGCATTCTGCTGGCAGCGGAAATGCTGGGTAGTATCCAGGAATGTTTCGAACGAACAATCGAATATCTCAAGACCCGTGAACAGTTTGGTGTTCCCATCGGATCCTTTCAGGCGCTGAAACATCGAGCTGCACAGATGTTCTGTGAAGTCGAATTGTCGAAGTCTGTTGTATTGGAAGCGTTGTCGGCACTGGACGAAGACTCAGACCAGGTTGCTGAACTCGCCAGTCTTGCAAAAACGCGCCTGAATGACACCTACAATCTGGTGAGCAGTGAAGGCGTGCAGATGCATGGTGGTATCGGCATGACCGACGAGTACGAGATCGGGTTCTTTTTGAAGCGGTCACGAGTTTGCGAACATGCGCTGGGTGGTTCAGCTTTCCACAGGGACAGATACGGCGTCCTGCAGGGGTACTAAAACCCTTATCGTACAAAAACCCTTGTCGTACAAAACAGAGGCCTTGCAATGCAAGGCCTACGGTTTTGTTTGCGCAAACGTTTCCGTTTCGCACTTCACGATTCCAAGCGTCCCACGGGGAGATCATTGTCCTTGGCATCTTTCGTGCTATGGCAGTTTTTATTGTCCGCCTTAAGTTCGATCTCGCGATCTGGATTAAATATACGCCTGTTTGGTGCAGAAGTTAAAGAACAAATGTGTATGAACAGATCGGGTTTAGAAGCTCTGGTGATAACGCACCAAAAATAAATTCCTGCGAGGCTAGGCTTCGCGAAGTTTTCCGGGTTGGTTCATGCTGCAGTTGAAAAAGTCGCACAGGATGGGACGGAACCGGTCCATATCTACCAGAAATGCATCGTGTCCCTGGATGGATTCGAGCGAGTGAAAGATAACCTCGCGTTTCCCGTCCTCAAGTCCATCAGCAATACGTTTCTGGTGCGATATTGGGAACAGTAAGTCTGTCTCAACACCGATGACCAGAGCCCGACTGGCACCCACTCTTGCTAAACCGTGCTCGACCGACCCGCCATGGTCAGCGACGTCAAATAGATCCATCGCCCGAGAGAGGTAGAGATAGCAGTTGGCATCAAAGGTACCGATGAATTTATTGGCGTGGGCTTCAAGGTAGGATTCAACCTCGAAGTCCAGGCCAAAGGATTCGCCGGTCTGTCGTTCTTCAGGAATTAATTCCCGACCAAAACGTTGTTCCAGTTCTGCCGCACTTCGATAAGTCAGCATGCCTAGCTTGCGTGCAAGGCGCATGCCCAGGACTGGCTCTTCTGTAACGTCATAATTGCCTTCATTCCAGACCGGGTCGCTTTGAATAATTTCCCGCTGTAGGGAACGAAGGGAAATAGCAAAAGGAGCCGCCCTTGCTGAGCCAGAAATGCTGACGACGCTTTCAGCAAATTCAGGGAAAAGTATGGCGTAAGCAATCGATGTCATACCACCCATGGATGCGCCAACAACGGAATGCAGTCGATCCAGGCCAAAGGATTTAACGACTTCGTGACCGCTACGGGCGATATCTTCAATCGTTAGTACGGGAAAGTCGAGTCGGTAGCGCTCGCCTGTTTCCGGATTGATGCTGGTGGGGCCAGTCGAGCCGAAACAGCTTCCCAGAGAGTTGACGCAAATGACGAAATACTTGGTGGTATCAATCGGCTTGCTTTCACCGACCATCTGCTCCCACCAACCGGAGGAGGGATCAACCTGGGAAGAGGCAGCATGGGCCGAAGGAGACAAGCCGGTGAAAAGTAAAATCACGTTATCTTTCTGGAAGTTCAGCTCACCCCAGGTCTCGTAGACAATAGTAGGACTTTCAAGATGGCCGTGGCGCATTTTGAATGATCCGTTGACCTGGTGGAATTTTCTGGCGGAACCCATATTGGCTTAAGGCCGTTGTGTTGACGAGGGCAATAGTTTGGCAAGAATGCGGTCTTTTTTCTAGGCTTGGGGGTTGTGGGGTCTAACTGGCTGATTTTGCATCATCTTTACCGATGAGTAGGTGGATACAGCATAAGGCACCAGGTAGGTCAGCGCGATTTGCAGGATCTGCTGGCGACTCAGTTCCAGGGCCAATAGCGCCGGACCGTGATTAATCAGGGCGAGAACCGTACCGACAACAAGTGCGACTTTGATCGCGGTCAACACAACAGGTCTGAGAAATATATGGTTGGCCATGATCAATAGGGGATTGTTTCGAATGTCGACACAATCTGGACCGCTTTTGCGATTATTGCAACTGTACGATTATTGCAACTGTACGATTATTGCAACTGTACGATTATTGCAACAAGGGTGTCCGTGGGCGTAATCTGGACATCATGGATATTCCCAGTCTCAGACTTTTCATCACGCTTTCCCGAAACCTCCACTTCGGGAAAACCAGCGAAGAGATACACATGTCTCCCTCGGCAGTTAGTCGTGCGCTACAGCGGCTCGAGGATCAGCTAGGGCATCCATTGCTGGTGCGCGACAACAGATCTGCCCTGCTAACGGAGGAAGGACAGGTATTTCTTGAGTACGCGCTGGAAATCGTCAAACGGTGGGAAACCCTGCAGCGGGATCTCGAGGGTAAGTCTGCTGTCCTGCGGGGACAGTTGACGTTGTTTGCGTCCGTAACCGCCAGTCAGAGTATTCTTCCAACTGTTCTGTCTGATTTTCGAAAGCAGTACCCCGAAATTCATATTCAACTGGAAACCGGATATGCGGTAAACGCACTCTCAAGATTGGCTGAGGGGATTGATGTTGTAGTGGCGGCGCTACCGGTCGACGGTAGTGAGGATGATGAGCAACTCGAGAAACGCATCATTACTTCGATCCCGTTGCAAACGGTTGCACCAGCAAATCATCGATTGGGTGAGCTGCTGGATATCGAACCTATTGACTGGTCATCAGTCCCTCTGGTGCTGCCATCGACCGGGCAGGTTCGAAAGAACATCAATGTATGGCTTCGCAACCAGTCTATTTCTCCTAACGTATATGCTGAGGTGCCGGGGAATGAAGCGATACTGTCATTGGTCGCTCTGGGATGTGGTGTTGGCTTTGTCCCAGAGCTGGTCATTAAGGATAGCCCGCTGGCTGATCAGGTAGAGGTGGTAGAAGACGGACCAGTCCTGGAAGATTTTCATGTGGGGTTTTGTACCAGGAAAAAAAACCTGGAGGTCTCTCCCATCATTCGAGCTTTCTGGGAATCTATACCCGTAACTTCTGTTAGTAACTAACCTGGGCCAGCGACCGACTATTTTTTGTAGCAATGTTTGTGAGGAATGCCTGGGAGCTTTATGGGATAGAGCGGGATTCAGTCAAAGTTGATTGCCTGGAATTAACCAGTCAAGGCGGGTCAGTGGAAGCTTCGCCCAGGTTTGCTGTCGCTTCATTGACCAATTGGGGTGTGGAACACCGCTCGAGGGTTTATTGTTAGTACTCATTAGGTGACTTAAAAAACAGTAGCTTAGGCACTATCGGGCTGGTTTTTCCATCTTGTGTGTTATCTTGCAGGCCTGGTTTTAAACCGGGTTTTTGATGACTCTGGGTTAATGTTAGTCAATAAATCAATAAATCAATGAATCAATAAATCAATCAATGAATGAATGAATTGGCAGTATCAACTTATGCGCCGTCGGTCGGGTATGGCGGTGCAAGTGGCGACCTTGGTGAATAGATATTATGAAAATTAGTGAAATTGCACCAAATGTATCGGTGGGTACAGGTAACCCAAGGGGTGGTATTGATCTTTGTTTTGACCTGACTGCCCAGGAAACAATCCAGCTTTCCGAAGTGTGGACTATCGCTGGTTGGGAAATCCGTTTTGTATTTCTACCACCTCACCAGACGCTGGAGTTGGAAGGTAAAAACCACTACCTTAAAGTTATCGTTGGGAAATTGGCTAACCTCGGACGTGATTGTTTTGCAGAAAATTATGCAGTTCGAACGACCCGCCTCGAAAAGCCGCGAGTGTTATCAGGATCACAGGGGCTGCTCTGTGCGTTGTTAACTGAAACTCCTGATTTACTCCCGAACATCCATGATATGTCCGACTGTGTTTTCGCTGGCCCGATGGCGCAGTATCTGGAGTGGAAGAGTTTTAAAGAAAGGTTCGGTGCTTTCACAGACTATTTTGAACAGCTTGATAACCACATGGCGAATGGATTTCATTTGTTGGATTCAGAAGAATCGGAAATAACCTACGTAAACTTTTGGACCTGCGGGAAGAATGGGGACGTCTCCACCCATAACCATGCTCAGGATCCATCTCTTGCGGGACCGGCTTTTGCCGAGGTTCACCTGGTTCTTAATAATGGAAGCGGGACAGCAGGCATGTATAAAACTCACGGCCCGGATTCTGATGCGAGAGATGTCCACGTCATGAAGCGAGGTGATGAACACGGACCGTTTTTTGAGCATCAGGCTGGCAAGCCTGTACTGCTGGACAACGGTGCGGTCAAATACCCCTGGCATGGGTGGCAAAGTGGTAACGACGATCAGGATGTTCAGTCATACGATCTTGTCGCCGCGTTTGAAATTAGCCCTGATTATGTGTTGATACCAACGAGTGAAGTAACCTGACTTCAATAAGAGGTTGTGGCGGGTTCCTTTGCACCCAACCAGCATTAACAGGGAATAGGCATTAGTTCATGGCGGTTACAGTCAATCTTGTTCTTTACCCCCAGGTCCAGAATGGAGCAGAGGTCGCGGCGGTTAAGAAAAAACTCCAGACAACCCTCAGTGTTGACGCCGCAACCGTAGATTCGTGGTACTCCACAGTGAATCCAACCTCGATCCTGACGGATGTAGAGGAGTCGATTGCGGTAAAATACGTCAGCGCTATTCAGGAATGCGGCGCCCAATGTAACCTCCAGCCCAGTGGTAGAGATAAAGCTGCCTGGGGTCTCGAGCAAAAGATTAATCCGGATTCTACGGATCTGTTTGTTTGCCCTTTCTGTGAACACGAAGAACAGGTTGACAAAGGCAGCAAGCTGGATAAATGCCCGGAATGTGGTCTGGTCATTGCCGAATGGGAAGAAAAAATACGGGAAGAGGCGGAGAATGAGAAAATTCGTCGCCGCCTGATGCGAGACCAGCGATTAAAAGGTGACAAACAAGACGATCAGGATACTAATCGCAGGGAGCTTGAGCGGTTAAGAGAACTTGAACGGGAGATCGTGAAGGAGCTTGGGATTAAGCCTCCAAGTGCCCTCTGGGTTTTCTTTGAGAAATATACCATCTCGCTAAGTTTTGCGATCAGCCTATTGATCGTGGCACTAGCGGGGGTCGGCTTCCGTTACCTGGATCTTTACCTCGAGCATCTCGCCCGTGAAGAAACCGTAGCAGCGGCCCCAAGCGAACAGATTCGGGATGTCGCACTGGTGGTTGCAGTTGCAGTGGAAATGCAGCAGCAAGGTAATCAGGTGGTCCTCACGGAAATTGTCGATGCAACGCAGGTAATGCGCGGGCCGGGGGGGGGAGCGCGACAGGAAATTATACAGGCCGCACAGCAAATGATGAAAGGCGTTAATCCTGAAATATTCCTGGATATTGCCAGCAAAATGGCGCCGTCCATAGCTAGGGCGAAACTTGCGCCGGGCGAGGCTGAACCTGCACTGGTTAACCTGGACACGATTGGCGGCGTATCTGGGCTGCAGGGCGTATCAATCTTTTCCCCTGATGAACTGCAGGAAATGGCGTCACCGCTCCTCGAGCACGGGCACGACAAGATCCTCGCTGTACTGACGAAGAAACAGTCCATCAAAGACAAACTGAATCTCGCCGGATCGGACATCATCGTCCAGGCGATTGATGAAATGGACGGATCTGCCATCGTCAATCTGCTGAGCAGCGTTAGACAAGACCAGGAATGGGACCAGTACCTGTTGTCGCAGGTTAAACAGTATATTCTTAACGCTAACCTTGAAGCTGCTGACCTACTTGCCGATCGAATCAGAAATCCCGTCGTCAGGATCAATGCTTTCGCCGGGATGATGGAAGAACACCTGCTGCGAGAGGACCTTTTGGCCGTCAAGGTGCTAAGGGCGAGGGTGAAAATGGACCTGGTTAAGATCGAGAATCCTGATGCAAGGGCAAAGGTGATTCTTGATCTGGGCCAAAGAATGGCTGCAGTGGGTAGTCCTGTTGAACCGGCTGGTTCAATAAGCAGTGTCCAGCGGATGGCGAATGACAGCAAGGATCCGCTTGAAAAATCTGCTCTGATCTCGTGGCTGGCAGTAGCTTACATGAACGCTGGGGATAAAGCGCAGGCCAAGCGTCTGCTGCGCAATGCGCAGAAAACAGCAGGCCAGGTTCCGTTACTTAATGATCGAATATCTGCCTTCACCAAATTGGCGCAGCGTTACTATGACGTCCGCAACAATACCTTGGCCAGTGAGATTTTGTCAGAAGCTTCAGTGCTGGCAGCGACGAAATTGGAGCATCAGCCGCGATCGGTTGCCTTCGGCAAGATAGCACTTGCCCAGGCGTATATTGGGGACTTTGTCGGTACGAGGGAGGCCATTGACAATGCTGCCGAAGGCAAAGGTAAGCAACAACTCTTGGTGAAGGTGGCGGAAATGCTGCTAGGTGAGCAACGCTTCTATGAAGCCTTGTCATGGATGGAAACCCTGGAAGATGAAGTGGAATATTCCAGGCTCGAACTGCGGCTATCGAGTGCATTCTTTTACGCAGGCCGAACCCGGGAAGCGCTTAACCGGATTGAACAATCTGCTCCCCGGATGCAGCGAATCTATGAGCTGTCGGAAAGGGGGCTGCTCACCAGCCAATATGCGCGATTCCTGGCCAGACTCGGAAAGGGGGATCGCTCAGAACAGCTGTTTGAAGAGGCAGAAGCCATCAGCAAAGAGCTGACTGGTCGAAAATCACAGATAAACCTGGGGCTGGTGGCAGTTGATCGTGCGAGGGTCTTCCAGCTAGAGAAAGCCAAGGAAATTGTGATCAATGAACTTACTGATAGTATGATCAGAGACCCTATCGATACCGAAGTTCTAGTGACAGAGCGGATCATCAAGAGCCTGTTGCCTGAGGGGACAGCCGCCCGATAAGAGGGCTGGCAAATATATTCTAAAATAGAATGAATAATATTCTAAAATACGGTATTAACATTATATATAGAATATATAGAATGTTGGCTATTAAGCACTAATAGCCAGGTGAAACATGTCCGCTTGCCAAGGTTGCGACCCTTCGTACACTCATGAACCGTTTAACCATCGAAAAGAAACCCCTCTGCGTGCCACCTTGTTCTGTTGGGTTTCCGTGCTAATGATGATTGGCTGGATAGGAATTTTGACTGTGGTGTTTGAACTGGCAGGACCTGGTGATATGACGGCCGTGCCAACACTTGAGGCATTCCTTAAGACGCTGCTATAACGTCAGGCAGCTTTTGCATCCGGGCCGTTGATCACATTGCAGTTTTTGAATTCGTTAGCAAAGTAGTCGATAAAGCATCGTAGTTTCGATGGGAGGTGCCTACCCGGAGAATAAACCGCATGCACGTTCGATGGTGCGCATTGAAATTCTGTCAGGACCTCAACCAATTCGCCTGCAGCCACCTTGTCGCCTATCAGCCAGCGTGGTACCTGGGCAATTCCAAGTCCGTTTAAAAGAGCGCTGCGAAGTACCTCAGAATTGTTTGTCTGCAGGTTGCCTGACACCTTGATGTGGAGTGGTTCGCCAGATTCTCTGAAGGTGATGTGGCCGGGGCTGCCGAGGTCGGTATAGACCACGTAGTTGTGTTCTTTTAAGTCCCTGGGATGTCTTGGGACGCCATACTTTTTCAGATATTCGGGTGAGGCTGCAGCGGCGGTGGGACTTGCACACAACTTGCGGGCTACCAGGTTAGAGTCCCGCAGGTTCCCGATACGAAAGGCAATGTCGACCCCTTCTTCAATCAGGTCAACTACCCGATCGTTGAGGCTAATGTCGATCTTAATATCCGGGTACCGCGCAAAGAAATTCTCAAGCCTTGGCACTATATGAAGCCGTCCGAAAGCGACCGCTGCCGTCACTCGCACCAGACCTTTTGGTTGCGTTTGCAGCAAGCCGACGTTCTGTTCTGCATCTTCCACATCCTGCAGAATGGCGACACAGCGCTCATAGTAATCAGAGCCGGTTTCCGTTAACCGTAAGCTTCGGGTGCTTCGATTCAGTAATTTTGCACCCAGCCAGGATTCCAGTTCGGCGATATTTTTGCTGACGGTGGGTTGTGTACTGTTCAGTTCTTTTGCGACGGCACTAAAGCTCCCGGTTTCAACAACACGAATGAACATGTTCATGGCGGACAGACGATCCATCGGCGAGACCTATTCCAAAAAAGAATAGAGTGTACCTAAAACCCGCTCATTAGCCATTATTAATGAATAGATTGCTGTAATGTCTTTCTTAAGACTACACATCCAGTAATAATGTCGACCACAGAAGAGCGTAATAACAATAAAGACAACGAGATGGTCCAATCTGCTTTTCAGGACAAATTGACTCAACTTCGTGCCAACAATTGCGAGGAACTGCCGACCCCGGAGCTCGCCATTTTGACCCGTACCATTACCAGGTTGCGGCGGGATAAAATGCATACCCGCTGTCTCCAGGTGGGCGAGACGGTCCCTGATTTTGAATTTATCGACGCTAACAATGTTAATCGTAAACTTTATGAAGTGCTCGAGAGTGGCCCCGTTATTCTGAACTTTTTTCGCGGCTTGTGGTGCCCGTATTGTGAGACACAGATAGAGGCTTACGAAAATATTCAAGCTGAACTGACCAGGCTCGGGTGCGCCTATTTTGCGATTTCTCCGCAACAGCCGCAGACGGCCGGTGAGCGGTCTGAAAGCTACCAGATAATTTTTGATCGCGATAATAAAATCGCCAAAGACTTTGGTATTGTATATGGGCTTGAGCAGGTAGAAAGAAACCTGTTCGAAAGCTGGGGATTAATGTTGGATAAAGTGAACGGCAGCGATGGTCGGGAGTTGCCTGTCCCGGCGACCTTTATCGTCTGCAAGGACAGGACTATCGGCTATGAATACGTCGATGTTGACTTCAGGGCACGGTGCTGCCCGGAACAACTAATAGAAGAATTAAAATCCTTTTGTGATTGCCGTTAGTGGTGCAGCAGGCGCCGCTTCCAGGCGCGGCTAGGGCTTTTCGAACAGCAACGTAAACCGGTCAGTATTACCCGTCACGCTTTTCCTTCCAACCTCGTGTCGTAGTTCGTCGTCAGGCTTGTAGTGCAGGTCGGAATAATCGACAAGCTTGAACCCAGCGGCCTGGACTTCCTTAATTACCTGAACGGGGTCAATTCTTCTCCACACTTCAGCGCTGTCTGGCTGCATGTGTCTTCTTGTGTGATCCACGACAGCATATCGGCCACCTTTATTCAGGACCTCGAAGGCGGCTGCGTTTAGGTTAGCCCGGCCAGCAGCGTCAAAGTTGTGTACATTTCGAAAGGTAAGCACCATATCGAGCTTGCGGATACCGAAGCTGAACTCTGGCACAGTTGCGCGGCGTTCTTCTGCCGGTGATTGAGCAATACCGTCGAACGGGATGACTTCCGTTGTCGAAAATCCTGGTTTATCGGCAATCATCGCACTGACGGAGTTGGTGCCGATCGACAGATACAATTTGCCTTTCTCCTCAAGCACGGGCCCCAGGATCTTTGTGTACCAACCGCTGCGTCCAGGCAGGAGTTCCAATACCTGCATATCGTCCTGCAGTCCAACGAAAGTCAGCACCTCTATGGGTTGACGGTTCCTGTCGCGTTCGCGATCGGCATCTGTTCGTCGGTCGTGATCGATGGCAGCTTGAATCTTAACTTCCATCGGTGTGGGTTCTGCTGCGCCAGCTAAAATCGAAAACGTCAGTGCAAATACCAGAAGCAGTCTCATCAGGACATCCTTTTAAAAAACACGGGGGGTTCTGTCTGCGCGGAATCCTAAAGCAAAGGCTATGCGCTGTCAGTAGAATCGAGCTTTTAACCGTGCCATAGTTCGAACAAGTTTTGAACGGGTTTCCCGAAAAGGCAGGTTATGAAATTAAAACAGGTAGCCCTGGTTGCTGGTGAACTGGCCCCGGTGCGCGAGCAAATTTTTGACATTCTTGGACTTAAGGCCGACTACGACGATCCGGGCGTTGGAGCATTTGGTCTGTGCAATAGTGTAATGGCCATTGGCGAGACCTTTCTCGAAGTCGTTTGCCCAAAAGAAGAGGGGACAACAGCAGCCCGGTTGCTGGAACGTCGTGGTGGTGACGGTGGCTATATGGTGATTTCCCTGGTGGACAACATTAAGGGAGTTAGTAGGAGAATAGAGAATCTCCAGATGCGAAAAGTCTGGGAGGTCGATCGCGAAGAAGTCTCTGCTTTTCATGTTCACCCGAAAGATATCGGCGCAGCGATTGTCTCCTTCGATGAAATGCGGCCCAGCGACGAATGGCTCTGGGCTGGGCCTGGCTGGCGCGACAGGAAGTCGAGCCATGTTGGGGAAATTACAGCGGTGGATGTGCAGGCTGATGACCCGGAGGCTATTGCGACCAAATGGGCTGCGGCTTTTGGTGGAAATTTCCACCTGGAAGGTGATGTTCTGCGGATGCCGCTTGATGACGGTGAGATCCGTTTTGTTGAGGCCGCTGATGGGCGCGGTGATGGCGTGGCTGCGGTTGAGTTTTCGGTGACAGATCGGTCAGCCATTATGACTGCCGCTGAAAATCACCAACTCAGTTGGTCTGGCAATGAGATTACGGTCTGTGGAACTCGCTTCAGGTTCCGGGACCTGGGATGATTTTCCTGTTTGGTGAGCGGCCTTGGGCGAAGACGACTCCGCTTGGCTCTAGATGTTGCGCAGTCTGTGATAGACAAGAGCGCCTTGCAGAACAGCGTGAACCAGGGGTTTGACAGACAAAAGCTAAACAAGGACACTAAAACGTATAATTAACCTTTTTAAACAAACCCGCTAGTTATGCCCATCAGTAAGCTCTCAGAACTGCAGTCCAGGTTCCACAATTACCGTTTAGACAAGAGGGTTTTCCCGACCCCGCTTGTCCAGTCCTTAGTGCAATCGATGGAAGCGCGAGGCATCCGTGCAGATATCAGTCTGGCTGGTACAGGCATCGACTTGTCCTTGGATCGGGTGACCTACCAGCAACGAATTGACCAGCTATCCAACATGCTTGAC
>DTZW01000020.1 GCA_012961165.1 Gammaproteobacteria bacterium
GCGAACCTGATTTTCAGCGCACACGGGGTGTCGCGACAGGTGCAGAACAAAGCCAATGTTCGTGAATTGCAAGTTTTTGACGCAACCTGTCCACTCGTGACCAAGGTCCACTCTGAGGTTGCCCGGTATGGCCATGAAGGCAAGACTGTTGTTCTTGTGGGACATGAAGGGCACCCGGAAGTCGAGGGGACGATGGGCCAGGCTGTGGGGCCTGTGCTTCTGGTAGAGACTCTGGCGGATGTTGCAGCGCTTGAGGTTACATCGAACGCCCAATTGGCTTATGTTACTCAGACCACCTTGTCAGTCGACGATACGGCAAGGATTATCGAAGCACTGCGCCGGCGGTTCCCTGGGATTGAGGGCCCGCGTCGCGATGACATTTGTTATGCCACGCAAAATCGCCAGGACTCAGTCAGGAAATTGGCTCAAACCTGCGATGTGGTCCTGGTGGTCGGATCTCACAACAGCTCAAACTCAAACCGTTTGCGCGAGCTTGCCGAAGAGGTGGGAGCACGCGCTTATCTTATTGATGGAGCCGATGATATTGTTATCGACTGGTTGGTTGGCGCTCGACAGGTCGGTATTACGGCCGGGGCATCCGCCCCGGAAGTGCTGGTCAAGGGGGTGATCGATCACCTCGAGAGTGTGGGTGGTCGGCTAGAAGGAACCGACAAGATGATCGAGGAGGGCGTTGCTTTCGCCCTACCGACTGAACTTCGCCAGGACTTTGATGTCATTGTGCGTTAGACGAAATGTCTGTACGCGCAATATAATTGCTTGGTTGAAATAACGTCCCGACGCCGGTGTAGCTCAGTTGGTAGAGCAGCGCATTCGTAATGCGAAGGTCGTAGGTTCGAATCCTATCTCCGGCACCATTTGCCAAATGGATTATCCAGGCAGAATTTTAGGAAAAAGCAATGATCAAATCGTCCTCTCACACTATCCTTGTTACCGGCGGCGCTGGCTTTGTCGGTTCCCACCTATGTGACCGACTGGTCGAACAAGGCGATGACGTTATTTGTCTGGACAACTTTTATACCGGCGATAAACGCAACATAGCTCATCTTTTCGGTCGATCTAATTTCGAACTGGTTCGCCACGATGTCACCTTTCCGCTTTATGTCGAGGTGGATCAGATCTACAACCTGGCCTGCCCGGCGTCTCCAGTTCACTACCAGTCCGACCCGGTACAGACAACCAAGACCAGTGTGCATGGCGCGATCAACATGCTGGGATTGGCTAAACGCACAGGCGCACGAATCTTGCAGGCCTCGACCAGCGAGGTGTACGGAGACCCTGAAGTACATCCGCAAACTGAAGATTACTGGGGCCGCGTGAATCCCGTGGGCACTCGTGCCTGTTACGACGAAGGAAAGCGTTGTGCAGAGACGCTCTTTTTCGATTACTGGAGACAGCATCGCT
>DTZW01000021.1 GCA_012961165.1 Gammaproteobacteria bacterium
AAAAAAGAAACCGGCAAATGGCAGATG
The DNA here is from genome assembly GCA_012961165.1 of Gammaproteobacteria bacterium. GTDB lineage: Bacteria > Pseudomonadota > Gammaproteobacteria > Pseudomonadales > Azotimanducaceae > UBA9659. The sequence continues at coordinate 28 of DTZW01000021.1, forward strand.
CGTGAAGGCGATTACCCGCGTCATGGCTATGCAGTCATGTTTTATAAAAAGCCAGGTTCTGCAACGGCTTCCACCGGATCTTTGTTGCCTCCAGACTTGCGCCACACAGTCGCCAACCACGGCTGTTGCTCTTTAGGCCGTCCTGACGGTCGATAGAAACTCTCTAATTCAATAAATCCGGCAGAGCGAACAAAGTTCCCCCAAGTTTCGGGTTCAAGGAAAGCCCCATAACGGTCGCCGTCAAATTGTTCAATATCGGACCCTCTTGGATTAGAGCAGAACAATACCCCGTTAAACCTCAAACAGGTATTAAGAGTCAAAAGCACGCGCTCAAGTTCCTGAGTTGGAACATGAAACAGTGAGGCATTTGCGAATACGCCATCAAAAGCGAGCGGTTTGAGGTTTAATTTAAGAAAATCCTGATGCAATACCTCGCATCCAGTTCGTTTTTGCGCTAATTCGACAAATTCTTGGCAACCATCGAGGCCCACTGCGCGATGTCCTAAAGCCTGAAAACTCAGTAAATCCCGACCAGGCCCACACCCGAAATCAAGGATGTCGTAAGGCCCATCGTCTGCAATATGTCTGATAAGAGCTTCGATGTTCTGGCTGACATCGTGGTTACGGGTCCCCTCCAGAAAGTCATGGGCCGAGCTTTGGTAATGAGAGATAGTCTGGGAACTCACCTGATACAACTGCTCCGGGGTTAATCGCGCCAGCGGTTTGTTACGACTCATTGGTCAATTTTGTTCGCCATTCGTTATCGGTACGGGTTATCGGCTTTTGAGCCCGCAAAAAAGGTGGGATTGTGTCAAGTTGGTACGATACTCATCGTCAGTCCTAATAGTGGTGTCGCTGCCCTGCTCTCCTCTTTTGTTTTGTTTTGTTTTGTTTTGTTTTACACCCACAGTACACAATTTTCGCCCTTTAGTATCTGTTTGCAAAAAAGAAGGTAATTAGAAAAGCGCGCCTGGGTTCATTAACTCATCGGGATCGATTGCGGCTTTAAGAGCCCGCATAAGGTTGAGCTCGACCTCTGCGCTGGTCTTTGAAAAAATCCGTTGTTTTGTTCGGCCGATGCCATGCTCGGCACTGATGGTACCACCCAGGCTAAGGGAAACTTTTACGATGGCATCAAGCAAATCCGGCCAATGGTTTTTGAAGGTGTCGCCGGACATATCTTCAGGTCTTTGCACATTGAAATGAATGTTGCCATCGCCCAGATGGCCAAACGGTACGCAGCGTGCCCCGGGAACAATTTGAAGGATTACGGCTTCTGCACGGGAAATAAACGCCGCCACCTTTGCAACCGGTACCGCGGTGTCGCTTAATAAAGCCGATTTATCCTCAATCATGGCAAAAGCAATGCTCTCGCGAAGATGCCAAAACTCATCGCGCTGCGTCTCGGATTGCGCAATCACGGCATCCAACAGCATTCCGCCCTCCAAGGCCCCAGACAACGCCTCTTCGATCGCCCCTGAGATATCGAAATGCGAGCTCGGAGTATCGGCCTCGATCAAGGCGCACCATGGGTAACGGGTCTGCAGGGGAAACCTCACACGTGAAAGCGTTAATGCCGCCGATATCGCGGTGTCAGATAACAGCTCAAAGGCCGTGACTGCTTCTCCGACATGGCTTTGTAGCAGCCGTAGGAATTCCAGCCCGGCTTGCGGGTGCGCCAGCGCGACAAAAGCGGTTTCCCGGTACGATGGTGCTGGGCGAAGTTTTAATGCCGCCGCGGTAATAATCCCAAGCGTGCCCTCCGCCCCCATAAACAGATGCTTGAGATCATAACCCGCCGTATTCTTGCGCAACCGGCGCAGTCCATTCCAAATCTCACCGCTAGGCAGCACCACCTCTATGCCAAGCACCTGATCACGTGCCGTGCCATAACGCAGGGCGTTATTACCACCGGAATTGGTCGAGAGATTGCCACCGATCTGACTGGAAGCCTCACCGCCATGAGACAGTGGGAAAATTCGACCCGCCTCGCGCGCAGCTGTTTGCACATTTGCCAATACCGCACCGGCCTCAACAATCATTACATTGTCGTTGGTGTCGATCTCGCGAATGGCTGTCATACGATCCAGAGACAAAATAACGCTGTCGCTGTCGTTGTCTCTGTCATTAAGGGCGACGGCGCCACCGCTGAGTCCTGTGTGACCGCCCTGCGGGATGATGGCAAGTTTGCTTTTGCGAGCATATTGCACGATCGCGGCGACCTGCGCCGTGGTTGCGGGGCGCACGACACAAACTGGGGCAGCCGTCTTTAAAGCAAGTAGGTCTGATGTATAGGCGGCAATGTCATTGGGGTCGTCGAGGCACCCTCGGGGCCCGAGCAAAGATTGGAGTTGTTTAGCTATTTCCTGCACGACACCTCACCCGTTCAAAGATTCGCCAAGATGCCACAATAACTGATCAACGTCATGGGCATTGCCGATTGTCACACGTAAACTTCCGAAACCACCCGGCCAGGGCATCGATTGAACCAACAAACCGTGCTTTGCCAGATGTGATGCCAACTCACTCGCTTGAGAAGGTGTTTTTACGGTGAGGAAATTCGCCTGACTCGGAAAGACTTCAAAACCTAGATTCTGCAAGCCTTCGGCCAGGCGGCTGCGCTCGTGAATGAGAGTCTTAAGTGTCGATTGCAGATAAGCTTCGTCCTTCATGGCCGCAACGGCCCCAGCCAGCGCAACCCGATTCACATTAAAATTGCTGCGAAGTTTCCAAAACGCTTGGCACAATTTAGGGCTGGAGGTAATGACATAACCAACGCGCATGCCGGCCAGGCAATAGGCTTTTGAAAAGGATCGCGTTACCGCCCAGGGCCCGTTACGAGCTTTCAACAGCAATAATACCTCTGGCGAGCCCTCGGCTTTAGCGAACTCGTGGTAGGCCTCGTCGATCAACAACAAGCAATTGTCAGGCACCTTTTCGATGGCCTTGATCAAGCCCGGCGCGCCAATAGCGCCGCCAGTAGGATTGTTGGGCGTACAAAGATAAAACAATCGCGTCTTCGGTGTCACCGCCTCCAGCATGGCGTCAACGTTGTTCACGCCATTAGGGTCTACCGGCACCTCGATGGCTTTACCGCCGGCAATATGAGCCCCTTTGATGCAAACTGGAAAAGTTGGCGCCGGGAACACCGCCTCGTCACCTGCCTCCATGGCCAACGTAGCGGCTTGGCTCAACAGTTCACCACTGCCATTACCAAAGCTAATGCGGTCGGCGGAAATCCCCGTGCGAGAAGCCAACAATGTCGCCAAGGCGGCGCAACTGTGGTCGGGGTAGCTTTCCGCACTGACCAATGCCTCGGTCATGGCCTGAATAGCGTTCGGTGACGGCGGCTGCAGCGATTCATTCAAGTTCAGCCGACGCAGTTCCGAGGAGCGACAGCAATCAGGCTCCGCGATCTCTGGCGGCCTCATGAACTCCAAATCGGCGATCCGCTCTACAGGTATTTGTTGCGACATCAGTCAGCGCCTTTTTCTAATGGCCCAAGTTTAGGAATGGGACCAGTTGTCTGGATCATCCGATTGATTTGGCGACAACCCCAGGATATCGCCCCTTGTGGAGCAACCCAATCCCATAACGGTTCGATTGGCGTAGTTGAAATAGGCGCTTACCTGATTGATCTCGAGGATTTCACCATCTTCGTAGCCCAGGTCCCGCATTTCGGCGACCATGGCTTCGCTGGCCGCCAATGGCGCCCGGGTTAACACTTTGGCGTAGCGCAAGGCTGCCTTTTCTTTGTTCTCAAATGGGCCATTATCGGTATCTTGGCTATCAAGAGCGGCACGAATGGCCTGGGCCCGATCATCATCGCCCAACAAATGCACCAGCCCCTGATAATGGTGATCTACGCAGTAGTGACAATCATTAAGGAGGCTAACCCAAACGCCAATGGTTTCCAGAAACCACTTCGGCACCTTATTGGCGGAATGATGCAGCACATGCTTATAGATCGCCATATGCCCTTCCATGGTATGCGGGCGTAGGCTGTGCATCATCATTATGTTATCGACATTATTGTCCGGACCTTTTACTCGGTCATAGAGTTTCTTAAGGCGTTCATTGGCTTCCTCATAAGGGATGGTGTGGATCCAGGCCATGGTTTTGTCCTTTTTGTCGTCGATGTATTGCTAAAGAATTTGGGGTAAATTCAGATTGTTTTCGCGGGTGCGCTCGATGGTGAGATCATATCCGACATCAGCTTGGCGTAGGTCTCCTACGCCCGGCGAGTAATCACAGAGCAAGCACAAAAAGTCTCTTGAGTCCGCATGACGTACAGCACCCGGCCCAAAAACGCGCTCGGTTGATGATTGCCTACCGGGACCAGCGGTTTAAAGGGGCAGATCACCTTGTTGCTGTCTTGGTGTGGCATGCCCATCAGCTTCTAAACTCAGAACCTGCCAGTATCAGTATCAAGTCAATAAGAGCCATTTCAGGCTCCTGCAAGGCTTGAATGTAGGCATTTGCTTTTCATATTGGGATTGGTTAACTAGCCATCTTGGCCTTATTGGCTTTATCTAAGATGCTGAGGTCAACTGCAGGGTTGGTGGCGTCCATTTGGCGTTCCTTTTGAATAGGCACTGGCGGATATTGAATATCTGTACGGCTCATAAGTGTTGGACAATAGCCTCGCGAGATTTCTATAGAAAGTAAAGGTATATTGGTGGGAGTTAAATAGCTGTCAATAATCATTTGATGCCGACTAAATCCTACATCTGGGGCACGATGCTTGGAATCGGCATGATTCTAGAAGGGTTTGCCACCATCCTAATCTCGCAAAATCTGTCGCCCCTTCATTACGCGTTGATAGGCGAATATGAGATAGTGGATAAACTGTTGCATACATTTAAGCCGTATGTTTTGCCAATGGGTGGGTTCGAGGTATTTGTTGGCGTTTTGATCGCCTATAAAAAAGCCATCGGCTGGTATCTGCTTTACTTGACTCTAATAGTGATGGGCATTGGTGCTTTAGTGTTTGTTGCGACTAACCTTTTGCAAGAATGGCTGATATTAGCCATCTGTTTCGCCTTCTCACTTTTTTGCCTCGTATTCTTGTGGCTACAAATAAAGTATTGGCAAAGCAGAGCGTGATGACCCGCATCCTTATGTTGTTGCCTGGTTTGTTATCTATGGCATCTGTTTATGGGGAATTCATGTGAAGAAGGTTTCGTTATTCGTTGATGTACAAAATATTTATTACACAACAAAATCAGCATATCAAAGTCATTTTGATTACAACAAGTTTTGGAGTCAGGCAACCAAGGATAGACAAATCGTCACCGCAAGAGCCTATGCGATAGATCGGGGAGACAAAAAACAAATAGAATTTCAAAATATCCTAAGAGCGATCGGTTTCGACGTCCAACTCAAACCATTTATTACCAGACGGGACGGCTCGTCTAAAGGAGATTGGGACGTTGGCATCGCAATTGATGTTATGGAATATGCACCAGAATCCGATATTATTGTTTTGGCATCTGGCGATGGTGATTTTGATTTACTGCTAAAGAAGATTAAGACCAAATTCGACACCAACAGTGAGGTGTATGGCGTTCCCCAACTAACTGCTGCGTCTCTAATTGCAGAGGCGACAACATTTAAGCCAATAGACGCTGAACTTCTTCTTTGTTAAGCGAGATTTCTCACCCTCTTCTTCCCTATTCGGGCTAAGCGGTGTTGCTGGCGCCAAAAGGTCTACGGTGCACGGTGCTGGGAGTGCTGGGAGTGCTGGGAGTGCTTCACGCATGATTGATCTGCTTATCTAGGAAAATCAGTGTTACCGTCAATATTACGAGCACCAATAATAAGGGGCATCCTATGAAAAGTACCCAAAAAGTCGTGCACCGCATTCTGGCAAGCCTTATTGATCTTGCGTGCCTTGCGTAACAACATCGTTATTTGGGTTTAAGATAGCACCTTCAATGATTCAAACCCTAGAAGAGAGCCTGCTGCCATTGTGGCTGCCAATGTCGTCAATTTCATAATGATGATTGGCGAACAACGAGAATCAATAACTGTGCGCGTTACGATTAGAGCGACTATTGGTAGCGCAGAGTGACCTTGGAAGACTGTCCAGATGAACAAAACAGATAAGAGTCAAAACCAAGCCGAACCCGGTGTTTCAAGTGACTCTGTGGCCATTGTTGGTGCAGGCTTAATCGGCCGGGGGTGGGCCATTGTGTTTGCCCGTGCCGGATGGCAAGTCAAACTGTATGACCTCGACGTAGGCGCATTGGATGTTGCAAGAAAGGAAATTGCAAATCAATTGCAAATGCTGGTCAGCCACGGCCTTGGTTCTTCGCCTGATCTGATTATTCAAAAGATTCATTTTGAATCCGATCTGGCAACCGCGCTGACCGATGTTGGCTACGTGCAGGAATGTGGCCCCGAGGTGCTTGATGTAAAGCAGGCGCTTTTCAGTGAGCTTGATCGTCTGAGCGCTCCACATGCTATTTTAGCGAGCTCCACTTCTGGTTTTATGGCGTCCGAATTTGCAGCCCACCTCAGTGGGCGTCATCGGGCGTTGGTGGTGCATCCCGTTAATCCACCACATCTGGTGCCATTGGTAGAAATCTCTCCCGCAAAATGGACTGATCCAGACATCACTCAAACAGCCCACCAAATCATGAGTGCGGTTAAGCAAACACCGATCACGGTGCAAAAAGAGATTCCCGGATTTATTCTTAACCGTTTGCAAGGCGCGTTACTGAATGAGGCTTTGCGCCTGGTTCAGGGCGGGTATGTCACCCCCCAAGATGTTGATAAAACCATGCGTGATGGTCTGGGCTTGCGTTGGTCATTTATGGGGCCGTTTGAAACCATTGACTTGAACGCACCCGCCGGACTGGCTGACTACGCACAACGCTATGGCAAGATGTACCACGTTATGGCGGCCAGTCAATCTACGCCGCCGGATTGGGACAAATCATCCGTAGCCGGCATTGATGCTACTCGTCGGAAAGTCCTTAAGCGTGACGATATCGGCCAACGCCAAGACTGGCGAGACAATCGTCTGGCAGCGCTCGTCGCCCACAAATCCAAGCAGGAGAATTGACCCGTGGCTAAGCCAAGACACAAAGTTATCATTACCTGTGCCGTAACTGGCGCAATTCATACACCCAGCATGTCACCGTACCTTCCGGTTACGCCTGATGAAATAGCAGCCGCCGCGATTGCGGCTGCCGAGGCGGGGGCGGCTATTTTACATTTACATGCCCGCGACCCTGCAACCGGGCAACCGACACAAGATCCGGATGTGTTCGAAAAGTTCCTGCCACGTATCAAACAAGCAACCGATGCGGTGATTAATATCACTACAGGCGGCAGTCCGCACATGACTGTGACTGAGCGCATGCAGCCTGCTGCGGTGTTTAAACCAGAAGTCGCTTCGCTCAATATGGGATCAATGAACTTTGGTTTGTACCCCATGTTAAAGCGTTTCTCCGAGTTTAATCACGAATGGGAACGCCAGCATTTGGAGAATTCACGGGATCTGGTGTTCAAAAATACCTTTGCAGATATCGAAACCATTTTGCGCATTGGTAATGAAAACGGCACACGTTTTGAGTTTGAGTGTTATGACATTTCTCATTTGTACAATCTGGCACATTTTGTTGATAGAGGATTAGCCAAAACACCTTTGTTTATTCAATCGGTGTTTGGTTTGCTGGGCGGTATCGGTGCACACCCTGAAGATCTTATGCACATGAAGCGCACTGCAGACCGATTGTTTGGCGATGATTATCAGTGGTCAATACTCGGGGCGGGGCGTAATCAAATTCCACTGGCGTCGCAAGGCTTAGCACAAGGCTCCAACGTACGGGTAGGCCTGGAAGATTCTCTTTGGATCGCGCCGGGTGAACTGGCACAAACCAACGCCGATCAGGTCAGTAAGATTCGTCAAGTTATCGAAGGCTTATCGTTTGAGGTGGCAACACCGAATGAGGCGCGCGCGACACTGCAACTTAAAGGCGCCGATCAGGTGGCATTTTAATTATCAGGCGTGTTTGACATAAAATCTTTAAGAATCAGCGCATATTTACATGGTTGAAACAATGGATATGGTTAAGAATTTGCGGGTATTGGTTACAGCGGGCGCCAGCGGTATCGGGCTGGCAATTGCCCAAACCTTTGCCCGAGAAGGCGCACGACTGCATATCTGCGATATATCCAA
>DTZW01000022.1 GCA_012961165.1 Gammaproteobacteria bacterium
ATGGGCCAACTCAGCGATGAAGAGCGCGGGCCTGCGCTTGAAGCAGACTCAAAACGTATGCCGAAGGAACTGAAAAAGCGCGGCATTGAATAAGGCCCCTGATCAACAACGATAATGTCGCTATCGCGCCACCGATCAGCGCCCTTTTTTTTGATACTATAGTCAACGGAAGAGCGTTGCACCCGGTGGTGTGCCCGGCCTTCAAAGCCGTTGAGCTGCTGTTAAAGTGGCTGGTGGGTTCGACTCCTACCTCTTCCGCCAACTACCTATATAAATCAATGTCTTATAAAACAATATATCCTCTACATACCAACTTACATGCCATTGGCATTTGCATGAAGCCGTAGTTCGCTTTACCAAAACCGATTCAACACCACCCTTTTCTCGCAGACCCGCACCCCACCGCCCCCCTAGCCCCACTTCACACAATGGGACTCCTGCATTACTTGGGTATTACTGGTTTGGAGGGATGATACTCCTGTACTTCAGTTTAAAAGTAGCAGATGTATCTCTTAGTGAACCAGGTCATTTGGTACCATGGTGGCTGACGTCGCACAGTGTCCGTCGTCAAACAAATGGAACAGATGAGCACCTCATTTAAGGGAGTGTTCTGCTCATCGTTTTCCTCTTACGCAGCATGCCGTTGATAATGCAAACGACGTTCAGCTTTGAGCTTTTTGTTCTCTCGCCGTAAACGCGCAAGTTCTACCGCATCATCTTTACTCAAGCCGTTTAGATCATTGCCACAATTCCGATATTCACGTATCCAGCGCCTGAGATTACCTGCGCTGATATCCAAATCCCTGGCTATTTGTGAAATGCTGCTTTGAGATTCCATCGCAAGTCTCACAGCCTGTTCTTTGAAATCATCCTCATAATATTTTCGTGTTCCTATAAATCACCTCTGTAGTGCATGATGCACCTATCAGTGGTGTCCAGGAAACCTGGGGCAGGTCACATTGCGCAGTCGCCGTTCAAACCGATAGTGCGCGTTCGGAATTGAATTATCGTCGCTTCCCGGTAGGCTCAAAACCCTTGTTCTGTTTTTTAAAAACGGCGGCTGCCTGTACTCTGCGACGAACGTTGTATTTAGCAAGAATACTATGAGCGTGATTCTTGATGGTACTGATTTCAAGATCAAGCTCTCGAGCGATCTCTTTATTCGAGAGTCCTCGATCAGTTAGCGCGACAACCTGCATTTCCCTTTTCGTCAATGCTACTTCCATACGTTCTAACCTTTATCCGGGACTATCTCGGAATCGGATGTATCGGCAGCGGCGAGCGAGCGCCACTGCTATTAAACGGGATGACCACGGGGACAAGCCGATCGCCGATGGGCCCAAGGGCCGAGTTCAGGTTTTGCCGTCATGACTGCATCTTCTCAAATTCCTCCAATCGAGAAATGATCTTCTGCATGTCGGTTTCTGAGAGTTCTCTTGGGTCTATCAGGATTCGCTGATTGGCAATCTGGTGATTACGCGTGCGAATGCTTGGGGTGCCGTCGATAAGAAAACGAACCAGGGTTTTACAATCAAATTTCTTACCAACGGACGTGATGGCAACACGTTCAAAATCACGACCTGCTTCATCCGGTTTGGTTTCCAACTGGTAGATTGAGGAGTTTAGGAAGGTGTTTATGAGTCGTTGGTTGAGTTTGTTCCATGCTCTTTGAATCAATGCATGGTCTTGCTCGATATACTCGTAGAGCGCTGCTGATAGCCCGACTATTTGTTCCTTGCTGACTTTCATGGGGCGGGCGATACCCCTGAATTGAAGTTCACAGAGTTCTATCAGGTCTCGTTTACCGACAATGAAACCAGACGTGGGTCCACAGAAGGCTTTGCCCCCGGAATAAGTGACTAAATCAGCACCCATGGAAATGTACTTTTGAAGGTCGTCTTCAGCCGCTGCATCGACAATGACTGGTACATCATGGCTGTGTGCGAGCGAAATGCAATCGGCCAGGGATACGCGATTCTCTTGAATACAGTGGTGAGATTGAACGTAGAGCAAGGCAATTGGCTTTTCCTTAAACGCGATTTCAATGTTCGCTGGAGTGACTTCTGAGGCTGTTCCTACAACCTGGCAATCGGCACCTGTCATATGGACCATCTGTTCAATACTGGCGCCGAAGTTAATATTGTGGCCAGCCTGAACAACAACCGCCTTTGAAGGTAACAGTCGAGGTAGCTGCGTTACCAGTTCAGGACGGTCTTTGCATATCAGGGCAGCGACACTGACGCTGATACCGGCTGCAGCGCCAGACGTGACACAAGCGGCTTCAGTGCCGCACAGGTCAGCAATCTGATTCGAGACTTCCTGGCGCAACTGATTCATATCAACATGAAGCTTCGCTGCGAATGCCTGCGCGTTTGCTGTCTCGTCAGATTGAGCGCTGCCACCGAGAGCCGTGAGCTTCCCGGCGGCATTGATGACTCTCACTTTATCCAGGTCCACTAGATCGGTTCCTCGGTCCTGAAATAACTGCCATCGACAATACAGCCGACAGGTTCGATCCATGTTTGTGTTGTCCGCCGCTCGCCATCTGCGTCTTCAACTTCTACCGCTTTTTCGGTTTCCCGAATAAGGCTGACATTGGCAGTACCGCCCACTTCCAGCTTTCCAAATCCGTGTTCGTCCAAGCCTACAGCACAAGCAGGTGTGTACGTCGTTGCCAGGACAATGTCTTCCAACGACAGACCCAGCAATCGAAACTTTGACATGGTCCTTGCCAGTGAAAGGACACAGACTTCGATATTGCCCCGATGCAAATCCGAGCTGATGGAATGAACAGGCATACCCTGTTCCAACGCGGTTTCGCAGGTTCTGAAAGAAAACGATGAGCGACCGTGAGCAATATCTACGTGTACACCGCGCTCAACAGCTGCCTTGAATGCGGGAATCACTTTATTGTCAAAGCCAAGTACACCACCAGCTTTACCGTGATAAGCATGAGTGACAATATCACCAGGTCGCAGTAAATCCAAAATATCGTCGATTACAGGAGGGGCGTTGCCTATATGGGCCATCAGTGGCGTGCCGGTGATTTCAGCTGCCTTTCGTGCCATCTTCACAGCTTCGATACCCATCAGTCCTGTGTGACTGGAAGACGCCAGTACCTTTACCCCCAGCGTATAATCACGATTACGCTCGATAGCACGAACGGTCTTCTCAATGGAAACCAGTTCGGGTTTGGCAGCATGCCCGGACTGAAGGCCGTGTTTACCGGGCGAGCCAATATTGCAAAGGGCAAATGTATGGGTTTTCTGACTTTCAACGACCAGTTCTCTAAACTCATCGAGAGTATCTCCACCAGTTGACCCTGTATCCAGGAGACAGGTGACCCCCTGACCCGTTCCAATTCGATCAGCTGGTAACCTTGAAGGTTGCTCCGGGTGGTTGAAGATATGGCAGTGAAGATCGATCAGACCGGGCGTGACGAGAACGTCGGTTGCATCGAACGTGACATCGGCGTTGCCTCGGTTGTTGTCTATGGAGACTATACGATTCCCGTCAATCAAGACATTTCGTTTTTGAAATGTATGTGACTCAGCGTCATAGACTTTACCATTCTCAATTAGCGTTTTAGTCATGGCTACCGATTACACCTGCTTGACTGCATAATGCCCGATCGTTGCAATGATGTCCCGAGCGTTATGGATTTCTATATTGGTACTTATACCCGCGGCACGGGGTCGACAGGGATCTACCATCTTGTTGAGGAGGATGGTCATAGTCTTACATGTGCTGCGCCTGCAGATAACCCGAGTTGGCTGGTTCGCGATCATTCGAAGGGTATCGTCTATGCCGTTTCCGAGGTTAGTAACGGAAGTGCATCAGGGGGTGGGGTAACTGTCTTTAAAGAGCGTTCGAATGGACGCCTTAAACTGACGCAGTCGATGCCAAGCGAAGGAGATGATCCTTGCCACTTAACGCTGGGAGATAACCAGCTGATTGCCACCAACTACTCCAGTGGTTCAGTCATTTCCTACAGTATCCGCGACAATGGCGAACTGGGAGATTCGCATCGTGTTGATCACGAAGGTTCGGGACCTGATCCGGACCGCCAGGAAGCTGCCCATGCACATTCGTCAGTCGAGGTTAATGGAAGCATAGTTGTTGCGGATCTGGGGACGGATCGGTTGATGGTTTACGACAGCAACCTTGATTTGAAAGACGAGGTCACTCTGCCCGCCGGTGCTGGTCCCCGGCTAATGTCGGTCGCAGGCGGTAAGCTTTATGTGATCTGCGAGCTGAGTAACACCATCGAAACTTATCAGCTCGGCGACCATCAGTACAATCACATTGGGTCAGTCAGCACGCTGCCTGAAGAATTTGATGGTACCAGTTTTGCCGCCCATATCGAGATCAGTACCGATGGGCGATTTATGTATGGCTCGAACCGTGGTCATGATTCCGTTGTTGTGATGTCGTTGGCAGGTGACTTACCAAGGCCTGTTCAATGGGTAACTAGTGGTGGCAGGCATCCTCGTCACTTTATATTGGCAAAGAATGCATTGACAAAGACTGAATCCTGTCTCGTGGTTGCCAATCGTGATGACAATAATATTGTCTTCTATCAACGGGACAGTGAAACCGGATTACTGACCGATATGAACCGGCAGATCGAGGTGCCCTCCCCTGTGTGCATAGTTTAGATTACATAATTCAGGTCTGACTGCTTAAACGACTGAAAGTCTCGAACTGTTCGGCGCAGAGTTCATCCAACTGCTCCGGTTGGATGATGGTTGATTCCGGCTGCATGGCAGGCGCCGCCTCAAAGACATCCCGAAAATCGCCCAGGGCAACAGCGCAGAAAATTGCCGCGCCCCTGCCCTCAACGCCGCTGTCTGTCAGGATCATTTCCTTTTGAAAGAGATTTGACAGCAGTTGCAACCAGGGGGTGAAGACGATGCCACCCCCGGTAAGGCCGATTCTGTCTGCATCACCGGCAATCCCGCTAAGCGCCTGGTACGTGCGATAGACGGAAAATGCACATCCGCGGAAAACCGCGAGTAACATCTGATTGCAGTCTGTGTTCAGTGAAAGCCCCTGGAACGAGCCACTACCCAGTGCCCGTTTTTCAGGAATTGTTTGACCGCCGAGATAAGGCAGGAACAACAGATCCGGATCAGGTTTCGTGTTCACCATCGCCTCGTTGAACGACCCCAGTTCACCCGCAGAGAGTTCTGCAGGCAAATCCGCAAGCGTGGTCAGCATCCAGGTAAGCGTTGAACCGATGTGCCAGTTGTTGCCACCGTAGGCGTGCCTGTCAGGCGGGAAGCAGTAAAAACGTTCTGCAGCTCCATGATTCGTAACCGTCATCGTTCTGCAGACGGCATGTGTACCCAGCGTTAACGCATAGTCAGCTTCATTGATCATGGCGCAGCCAGTGTTCGCACAAATGCCGTCATGGGCACCAACGGCAACAGGTATTCCAGATGGGCATCCCAGTTCACCGGCAGCCGCGTTGGTCAGCTCCCCTGCAATAGTCCAGGGCAGTGCGGGAGTCGGCAATAGTTCGGGGTCGGCACAAGCTTGATCAAACCAGGCCAAGCCATCAGGACCGGAACTTGGGTCAGTCATGCCGACACCGGTCAATTTATAAAGCAGGAAGTCTTTCGCATGCAGGCAATGCCGGATGTCGTCACAGATTGCGGGCTGGTTTTGCTTTAACCACTGGTACTTCGAAATCAAAGTCAGGCCATACGTGGGCGCAGCCGGATACTGCTCGCGTAGTCCCTGCAGTAGTGGCCTGTGCCGGGCATCGGACCACGGCTCTGCGATGACCTGCCCGTTCTTATCTACGAAAACACCAGCACCTGCACGACCGCAGACTGAAAACCCACGAATGGCTTTCTGGTCCAGAGCATTTTCCTGCATGAGGTTTGCGAAACCCGTACAGGCGTTGCTCCACCATTCACGGGTGTCCTGCCATGAAAATTCCTTTTCGACGTGTTGGGAGTGACGTTTGGTGACCTGACCAAGCAATTGGCCAGTTGCAGAAAACGCTGACACCTTGAGTCGACTTGTGCCAATATCGAATACAACAAACATGGGAGCATGCTACCAAAGTCATGTTGACCAAGTCTCAGAAAAATCACTTTCATGAAGAGGGCTACCTGATGGTGCCTGGCGTGGTGCCGGATGACCTGTGTGACGCGGTGATCAAAGCAATTCTTGAATATTCGTCAATTGACATGGACGACGAATCTACCTGGTGCTACCGGGACGTTGATGGCCACGGCATCATTCCCTTGCATCATGATCAGGCCTTGTGGGATTTAAGGCAGTGCCCTGCCCTACACCAGGTATTTTCGGATCTCTACGAGACCGATGACCTCTGGGTAAGCAACGATCGTGTTTCATGCAAGTCACCAACGGCCGAACAGTCAAAAGACTGGCACCGAGAGCGAATTCACTGGGATTGCGATCCGTGGACTTATGATCAGTTGGGTATGCAGGGGCTGGTATACCTGACCGATACTGATAAAGATCAGGGTGCATTCAGCTGTGTACCGTCCATCTTCAAAAACCTGAAACGGTACCTCGTTGAACATGAAACCGATGGACACTGGCGATACCCGAATGTTGGTGATGAAGATCTGGTTCGTGTTGCGGGTCCTAAAGGCAGCCTTGTGATCTTTGATCGCTTGATGCCTCACACCAGTGATCTGAATCACTCAGATCAACATCGATTTGTTCAATACGTCACCATGGGTCCCGCTGTTGAGAAACTACGCAAGCAGGTGGTTCGAGAATGGCGCGAAAAGTTGCTACCAGACTGGGCACTGTCCCAGGCAATATCTGGTGGCAAGGTTAAAGAAGAAGGCCCACCACCTGAACTAACTGATCTGGGAAGAAAGCTTGTCGGTCTCGATCGCTGGTAGCTAGCGATCTTAGGGTAAGAAGAATTAACCAGGTTTCTACATAGTCCCCATGTGGTATTGCCAAGTGACTATGCTTCCTCGTCAAGTGTTTAAGCAAGTTTTTCGTTCCAATATGGGCCATTCTTCATCATGGTATTCAGGATAGTTAACTGTTTTCTCATGCAGGCAACCAGCGCATTTTCTAAGAAGTCATGGCCTTAAGGCATTGGACCATTATGCGATCTTTATGGAGAACAATAGCCGCTACCTCGAATGTTGCGGTGCGGGAGAACGTTCGGGTCTCTACTACACTTGCAGCAACTCTTATCTGAAAGATGACGAATTGTCTTACATTCTTGAAAACAGTGAATCCAAGATCCTAATCACTTCAGCGGCTAAACTTGAGGTCGCTAAGAAGACGCTCAAGTCTTGCCCAACAATTATAAAGTGCTTGGTGCTTGGTGCTTGGTGATCGGTGCCGATGGAGATGGCGACCGTATCGTCAACTTTGAAACGGCGGTCGCGGCCTATCCTGCGACCCCCATAGAAGACGAGCGCCTGGGTACCTCTATGCTTTACTCCTCCGGAACAACGGGTAAGCCCAGGGGCATCATTAGGCCACTGGAGCATCAGCCACCGGGCGAACCCTTACAGCTCTACACGTTCTTGAGTGACTTGTGGCAATACCGAGAGGACATGACCTACCTGTCACCTGCACCGCTTTATCACTCGGCGCCTCAGGCGGCTGTCGGGCTAACTATTCGGATGGGTGGCACCGTAGTGATCATGGAGGGCTTCGATCCCGAGATGTACCTTAAACTGCTCAGCCAGTATCAGGTGACGCACACTCAACTGGTCCCCACAATGTTCAGTCGTATGTTGAAATTACCGCAAGAGGTCAGGGACACCGCCGACGTCTCATCCTTAGAGATCGCCGTGCATGCCGCCGCACCCTGCCCGACACAGGTTAAGGAAGCAATGATCGACTGGTGGGGGCCGATCATTCACGAGTATTACGGGGCGACCGAAGGGCTAGGTTTCACTGCCTGCAATAGCGAGGAATGGCTTTCTCATAAAGGCAGTGTCGGCAAAGTGATGCTGGGCGATTTACACATACTTGATGATAACGGTCATCCGGCGGGCCCTGGCGAACCCGGTGAAATCTGGTTTAAAACAGCGACCGAGTTCACCTACTTTAATAACAAGGAAAAAACACGAGACGCCCTCTCCGAGGACGGGACGATGAGTACCGTTGGCGATGTTGGCTATCTTGAGGACGGGTATCTCTACCTGACCGACCGCTCTACCTTCATGATCATCACCAGTGGCGTCAATATTTACCCGC
>DTZW01000023.1 GCA_012961165.1 Gammaproteobacteria bacterium
GACCGAAGTTCCCATAGCCTGAGTATTGTTAGGTTTACGCCAATAATATCGTTATGGGTCAGATTAATAATTTTAAAAAGACCGCTAACCGGTTACCAGAGTTACAAAAAGTCACAAAAGACTCACACAACTCGATAAAAATTATGCATGCCTAACAGGTTCATGTATTAAACGAATAAAGGATCCTAAGTGCAAGATTTTGTAAGGAAAAATGCGAGAGTTTGTAGGAAATATGTAAGGAATTGTGGTGGATATGTAAGTACTTGTAAGGAAAATGTAAGGATCTGTAGGGTAAATGTAAAGATTTGGCGGGAAAATGATAATTATATAAACAATTTAGATCAGATATCTCGCACAGGAAAGCAAGTTGGCGGCATATCATTCACCATGATGATTCAATAGTTCGATTATCGTTCACAATATAAATCAAGGTAAGATTTCTTCTTTCCAGATTCTGAGTTCCTGGCCGTCCCTGAGCAGGAAGAGTCGTTTCCTGACCGCATCCTGGAATGCAGCTGACCTGTACTGTTGCATGAAAATGACGTCAAAAATACCGGAATCTTCCAGCCCCATACTCTCGAGTTTCAGGTTGAGCTCGATTTCCTTGCCGGGACCAATTCGTGCCCGTCGATGTTGAATCCACTCCTCTCTCGTCAGGTCTTCACGGGGTGATCTTGCCGTCGTGTAAAGGGATAGATAGGTATCGATGTCGCCGTCTCCCCAGGCTCTTACCCATCTGCGCAAGAAATCCTTAACTTCCCCGGAATGACATTGGAGTTTTTCTTCAGTCGATCCTGAGCACGCATCGCTTGCGTACAGCTGCCCTGACATAAACAGGAAAAGTATTAAGGCACAATAACGCAACATGGTGTTAGGCGCTCCTCAAATCCGGTAACTGGTATGCTTGTTCTTCCAACTGCGCCCTGATGGTTTTCTTGTCGATCTTGCCCGTGGAGGTCAGCGGAATCTGGTCAACAAAGATTACATCATCAGGGAGTTGCCATTTTGCGAAAATTTCGATGCAGTGTTCCAGAATCAACTCTGTCGTGATGTTCGATCCATCCACAAGGATCACCAAAGCAACAGGCCTTTCATCCCACTTTGGGTGTTTTTGTGCAACGACGGCAGCTTGCACGACACCGTCGAGCGCAACGATATGGTTTTCAAGGTCGACTGAAGAGATCCATTCTCCTCCCGATTTGATCAGGTCCTTGGAGCGATCAGCGATGATAAGATACTCTTCACCGTCAATTTTTGCGACATCACCGGTAACCAGCCAACCGTCGTGAAATTTCTCTGGCTGGGGATCATTGTAATACTCGGCACAAATCCAGGGCCCCCGAATGAGGAGTTCACCTACCGAGTCCCCGTCGTGAGGTACTGGGTCCCAGTTTTCGTCAACAATTTCGA
Source organism: Gammaproteobacteria bacterium (assembly GCA_012961165.1). GTDB lineage: Bacteria > Pseudomonadota > Gammaproteobacteria > Pseudomonadales > Azotimanducaceae > UBA9659. The sequence continues at coordinate 1,411 of DTZW01000023.1, forward strand.
GCTCGAGTCCCGGCATGATCAGTCCGGCTTTTGCGATGTTGTCAAACTGCTGTTCTTCCGTCAGATTGAGATGGGACCGTTTGGCGACCTTACGGCTCAGGGTTCCGAGTGGATTGGTTTCTGTCATTCCCCAGCCCTGGATCATTTCCACGCCCAGCTTTTCAAAGTACCAACGCATCAACGAGACGGGTGGCGCGCTTCCACCGCAAGTGAGTCGGGACAGCTTGCTGAGGTCATACTTCTTGGGGTTCTCTTCCAGCAGGTTTCTTATTCCCTGCCAGATTGTTGGTACACCTGCCGATATGGTGACTTCTTCTTGCGCCATTAACGCAACCAGTCTTTCAGGATCCATGAACCGGTGCGGCAGGACCTGCTTACAGCCCAGCATCGAAGCGGTAAAAGGCAGTCCCCACCCCATGGCGTGAAACATGGGGACAATACCGCATACCGAGTCCAGCGAAGACAGCCCCATTGAGTCAGTCATTGCCTGGGTAACGGTGTGTAAATAGGTGGATCGATTGGTATACATCACACCTTTCGGTTTGCCGGTCGTGCCGCTTGTGTAGCACAGCCCCATAGGCGCGTTTTCATCAATCTCTGGCCATTCGAAATCGGCAGGTTGGCCTTCAATGAACGCTTCGTAGTCCATCTGGTTTGGAAAGCCTGACTCTCCACCTTCGCCATGCCGTGATATGACCAGCAGCTCAACGGTTGGGATTCTGTCCAGGATTGGTTCAAGAAGTGGTAGAAGGTCTTCGTCAGCGAATATCACTCGGTCAGCCGCGTGATTAATAATATATTCCAGATCAAAAGAGCTTAGGCGGATATTCAGCGTGTGAAGAACACAGCCCATCGACGGGACTGCCTGATACAACTCCAGATGGCGGTAGTTGTTCCACATGAAGCTTGCGATTCGATCCCCGGGTTTAACCCCATGATTTGACAAAGCGTTGGCCAGTTGTCTGGACCGGGTTGCTGTAGCTTCCAGGGTCTGCCGATGCGTGCCGTCTGCGAGGAGGGTGACAATTTCGACGTTTGGGTCAAGTTTCGCGCCGCGTCCAAGGATCCGGGACATGAGCAGGGGTGTTTGTTGCATTGTCATAACATCGTTTCTCTAGGGTTATCGAGAAATGCGCTAGGATAACGGAATGAATCTGTGAAGCAAGCAAAGACCTGCAGGACTAGCGCGTGCTGGCAGAGCCTAGGCTGAATTATTGGTTGGCGCTGGCGCCTGGTGCTTATGGTGGACCCAGGCCTCTACGGCAAAGAGCATTAGTGCAATCCAGATACAACCAAATGTAACAAGACGATCAATGCCGAATTCCTCATTGTAGACCAGTACAGCTATTATCAGCGACATGGTTGGTGCGATGTACTGGAACATCCCGATGACGGTCAGGGGGAGCCGGGTGACAGCAGCGGCGAAACACAGCAGTGGAAACGAAATCACGAATCCCCCCAGCATGAGCAGTAAATCAATTTCCATATCATTGCCAAAAATCATTGTTTGCCGGTAGGCTATCCATGCGATGTAGGCGAGAGCAAACGGTGCAACGATCATTGTTTCAATGGCAAGTCCTGCGATAGCGTGAAGCCCGAGATTTTTGCGCAACAATCCATAGAACCCGAAACTGAATGCCAGTCCCAATGCGAGCCATGGCATGCGTCCGAAAAGAATCAGTTGGATTGCGATGCCTGTTCCTGCGATTATCATTGCGATCCATTGCAGCGGTCTTAAGCGTTCTTGCAAAAAAATCACTGCCAGGAAAACACTGACCATGGGGTTAATAAAGTATCCAAGGCTGGTCTCGGTGATGTTTTGGTTAACGATCGCATAGATAAATACGAGCCAGTTGACCATCAGTAGCATCGCCGTCAGGAACAGCGTTGGGAGTCTTGCGACGGAAACTCTTAGTTCCTTTAAATCGCCTGTGTACGTCAGGATACAGATCAGCAGCACAAGGGCCCAGACAGCCCTGTGTGCCAGTATTTCCCAGGGGGAAACGTGATCTATCCATTTGAAGTAAATGGGGACGATACCCCAGAAAATATAGGCAGAGAGCGCAAAATACACACCCTGGGTCGTTCTTTCGTCACTCATGACAAAAACATCTGTCGTGTGCAGGGCGAGCACTCTAAGCGACTGTGTATCCAAGTTCAAGGTTCTGCTGAATCAAGGAATTACGACCAATGAGCCCGACTAGTGAGCCAGACTAATGAGCCCGACCAATGAGCCCGACTAATGAGCCAGTCTAATGAGATAATTGCGAGAGGGTACCGGTTCGGTTGATGGTCGATTTACATCGATTGACGAGGTCGTCAAGAAAACCTGTGTTTCCTGGTGTTTCGATAGTCGGTGCAGGCCTGGCTAGGTTCGATCAATGATGACCGCCGTGCCGGTAGCACTGACCATCATCATACCGTTGGTCTGGCCAAAGCTTTCGTAGTCAATATTGACGCCAATGACGGCATTGGCACCCAGCTCGTCCGCCCAGTCTTCTAGTTCAGCGAGGGCTATTTCACGCGCCTTGCCCAACTCTCGTTCATAGGCGGCCGACCGTCCGCCGACGATGTCACGCACTGCAGCGAATATATCCCTGAATATATTGGCACCCAGAATTGCCTCGCCGGTGATTACGCCAAGATATTTGACTACTTTGGCATCTTCTACGGAAGGGGTCGTGGTAATGATCATTGGTGTTGCTCCTGAAGACGATTAGAAAGTATTTGGTTGGGGGGGTATGAGCGGGTGTTGAACGGAATTAGTGTCGAACAATAAGAATCTCGCCTGACGCATTGACCGGTCGCTTCAGGAATTTTTCCACCAGCTCGACATCATCGAGATTCTCGTCGCATTTCACAGCCAGTTCGCTAAATGGGGGGCGACAGGGGTCAGAGACCATTATTTGCTTCACTCCGGCTTTCTTCGCCCGGCCCATCAAGTTGTAAAGTTCGTGGCCCATCTCATCCCAGAAACATATATCGGCACCCATTACCACGTCAAAATTGCTCAGGTAACTGACGGTAAGCTGCTTGAACGTCTTCTTTTCTCCGGACATCTTGAGTCTGTTCATTTCGGCGTGTAGGTCAAGATAAGGCAAAACGTTCTCGTCCGCGTCAATGCCATGCACCTTGTTGCCAAACTGTTTGGCACAATAGAGTCCCAGTAAACCCCAACCACATCCGATTTCCAGTATTCGGGAACGTTTCGGTAATGGATTCTTCTTCAGGTAATCCATGATCAGGTAACTTGAGTTCCAAAATTTGTTGCCATGAATTTCGGCGACTTTTCCGTCACGCTTTAGTTGCCTGATACGAGGGTGATTTGCATTCAGAATCTTCAAGCCAAAGGCCTGACGATGCGTCTTGGTTACCATATGTGTGTTTCTAGGGTTCATAAAGGCGGCTAGTCTATCAGCCGGATCAGACTTCACACCATCTTCTGTGGGGTAAACGCGTCCCTACCGCCCTGGTAGTTAAAGAATCCCTGCTCAGCATTTCGATTGACCAGATGTCTCTCGTACATGGGGTGGTGAAGGCTTCTGACTTCGTGTTCAATGTCGAATAAGGCTTTTCCATTGTTTGGGTCAACAATAGTCTGAAAGCGGTACTGGTTCTGGTCTGACTCCTCGGTGATCAGGTTGTTGTCCTTCAGGTAGCTGTGTGGCCCTGAAAAGTTCGATACGTATACTGCAATGTGGTGTCCATCATAGGAAGGTTCGGGTTTGCGCGTTTCCTTGAATCGAATGAATTGTTCCTGGCCGATGAGAACCTCACACTGGTTTTTCCCCTTGTTGATGTGGGTTCGGCATCCCATGACCTGCTCGTAGAATCGGCCGATTCCGGGCGCAGAGTCAGCGGGTACCTGGAATTCGATGTAGGGAATCCCAAGCTGTGCTTTGCCGAACTTGCCAGGGGGAAAACAGCGGAGGTGATTCCCCCAGGGGCAGGTGATGTCCACGTGGTTTTTCCTTTCCGTGAACGTAAATTGGGTATCTTTTAGCCGACGGCCCATTTTCTGCAGCCGCACCAGAAGCGATTTCATGTCGGGTACTACAACACCGATATGGCCTCTCAGGACCTGGGCTTCGGCAGTAGGCAGATGGAACTGTTGGCGGCCAACGTTGATCCAGACGTTGGTTGGACCGAAATCCATGTAAGGGTCTCGCGTGAATCCGAGTAGATTGACATAGAAAAGCGTCGCCAGTGGTTGGTCCGGAACCGTCACATTGACATGTTCCATTGCCAGAATGTTTCCGACATCCACTTCTGATCGATTAAACCTAACCTTGTTCATGTTTTTCTCCGGTCTCGGACAGGGACTGCTAAAATGAACTAACTTGAGAGCATCTGTCAAAGCATATTTAGAAGAAATCTATGAAGCATTTATTAGCACGGTTTTTGATGTTGGGTATTGTCGTTTTGGCGACGGGCATTGCAACTGCGTCACAGTTTGAGCTCGGTGCAGAAGGCCGAACTCGCCTGGCGTTAACCGTATTTAACTCAAATCTTACGGTGGTTCGGGATCAGCGAGAAGTGGTGCTCCCGACAGGAGAGATCGAGCTGGAGTTCACCGATGTTGCGCGAACTATTCTGCCGCCTACCGTTTCAATAAGTTCTGCTGCTTCCCGGGGGTTTTCTGCCAATCAGCAGAACTATCGCTTCGACCTGTTGAATCCGAATTCCCTGCTGGAACGGTTTGTTGGAAGCAAGGTAAAATACAGCAAATTCCTGCTCCAGGAAAAGGGCTACGAAAAAATATTACGTGAAGGAATTCTCCTTTCGATCAATCCGGAAATTGTAAAGTTCGGTGATGTTATAGAAATTGCGCCAGAGGGGACAATTTCCTTACCGTACATCCCGGACGACCTTAACACTTCGCCGACACTCGTTTTTAAAGGTGAAAACCAACAATCCGGCAAGCAGGAACTCACGGTTCGCTATCATGCGGCCGGCGTTGGATGGGAGGCGGACTATGCGTTGACGCTGGAGAAAGAAGCGAGCCTGAGTGGCTGGGTCACCATTCGAAACCAGAGCAGTTCGGATTTCGCCGTGGATGAACTTGTACTTGTGGCGGGTGACGTTAACCAAAATCCGGGCGTTCCAAAAGTGATGGCGGAAGTGCAGCACATGAGAGCAACAGCCAGTTTCGACTCTGCCAGCCCCGTGGCATCCAATCCCGGTGACTATCACGCTTATCGCTTTCCCGGACAGGTCAACCTCCGGAACCACGACATGACCCAGCTGAAACTGATTTCAGCGGACGGTATCCGGTATGAAAAATCCTATCGCCTTGCTTCTGTTGCGCAACGTTTTGGGAATCAGGCTGCCCAGGAATCGTCCCCGGCTGTCTGGATAACCATAGCGGGCTCACGGGGAAGTGGCCTGAAGAAACCTTTGCCCGCAGGGAACATTCGAGTCTACGAACGAGACAAGGCAAGCGAAACTTTCATCGGAGAGTCCAGGGTAGGTCACACTTCAACTGGTCAGAAGATCGATATTTCGGTCGGGCGCGCGTTTGATGTTTCAGCAAATCGAATCCAGACATCTTTCCAGCGTTTTGGGGAAAGGGAAGTAGAGGTGGGTTACCGGATAACAATGACAAATGACAAGCCGGAATCCGTCGTCGTTAGTGTAGAGGAACAGCTGACAGGTGATTGGACGATTATCAGTGAGAGTCAGAAAGGAACAAAACGAGACAGCATGACTTATGTCTTTGAGTTGAAAGTGCCTTCACAAGGTAGCGCCGAGTTGGAGTACTCAGTTCGATTCAGGTGGTAGAGCATTAGTAGGCTCGAAAGTCATTCAGGCCAACAAAGGTTCCGCCGTTTTTCTCACACAGTGTCCTCATCAGGATCGAAAACTTTATACCTGTTTCCTGATATCGGGGTGGGTTGGCGAATTGAACCGGAAAACCGACGCCATGAATTCTCACCAGCCGATTTCCTTTTGAATCCGTGCGATTGATTCGGTCGATGACATCAACTACTCGCTGGATTGATCGTCCACTGAATTCATCCCCAAAAACATACAGGCTGATTTTCCTCCCGGGTTTGTAGTAGGTGCTAATGGCTTTCGTTATTCCTTCGACCGGAGATGAATTTGAGAATACGTTCCATGAACGCAATCTATCGATAATGGCACGACGACGGGCATCTGTATCTGGAATCCATGCGCCGGCGTACTGGGTAAACATGTAGTTACCCATGTCGTTCATTACCTGGATACCTTTTAGGCGGGGGTAGACAGCCAGTGTTTCTGCTACCTTCTGCAGCACAAGTGGCCAGGCGTAGTTGTACATACTGCCAGAGGTATCAATGATGAAGATGACATACTCGCTGTCAACGGGAATACCGCCAATCTTGTCTTCATCCGCGGTGCGTCTATAGTCTGCCAGTAGCTTTGCCATTTCATCCGTCAGTGATTGTTTCGCCGCAGCGAGTTTGCCCTCGATCAGTGTTGATACCTTTGTTTTATCGAGTGTTTTTTCATTTTTGGATTTGAGCGCAGACAGCTCGGCATTCAGTCTCAGTAAGCGGGCGATCTCTTCGGATTGCTGATCTTCCTTTCGAATCATCTTTCGGTTGATGTCTTTGGCTTCACCTCGCAGGTCATAAAGTTCCTCCTGGAGTGCGGCCAGGTAGCCTTCTAAATTCGATATGGTATCTTCAATAACAACCGGTTCGAATACTTTAGTGAGTACCAGCAAAAGAATGATCGCACCGAAACCGCAACTGATCACGTCCAGGAACGAAAGGCTTATGCCTTCAATTTCTCGTCTGTTCCTCATCTCATATCGT
>DTZW01000024.1 GCA_012961165.1 Gammaproteobacteria bacterium
GCCGAGGCAGCGGGAGAATACTTGCTGTTTCTGCATGCAGATAGCCGACTGGAACACGACCACCAGCTGTCACAGTCACTTTCATGTATCCAGCAAGCAGCAAAACGAACTGCGGGACATTTTAAACTACGTTTTGAAACTGATAGCAATGAGGTTCGGGAGCGTCTGCGTTTATTCGAGTATAAAACGCAACTTAATCGAGAAGGGACCTTTAGCGGCGATCAGGGTCTGTTAATTTGCAGAACTGATTTCAGGCTAATGGGAGGATTCTCAGAGAAATACCACTTTCTGGAAGATAAGGAATTTGCAGCACGGTTTGTGGATTACGGACAATTCAAAACACTCCCTTCCACGCTTTACACGAGCGCAAGACGTTTTGAACAAGAAGGACTCGAAGAGCGCCTCATCCTGAACGCACTAATCATGGCGATGTTCCACCTGGACAGTGAATACTTTTTCAAAGGAGCCAGTGAGGCCTATCGAGATAACAAACCTGATGGAACGCTCAATCTCTTGCCTCTCTTCCAACTCACACACGAATCTGTTTTCTATCAAGGCGTATCCAGGGGTCTTATTCACTTTTTCCTCATCGGTCGATACGCCACAAAGAATCTTTGGCAGCTAGGTTTGCCCTTCTATTTGACAAGGAGCGGAGCCGATCGATGGCTGAGCAGCTATGATCGTTTTTTGAAGCCGCTGACCGATAATCCGGCTGGATACTTGTTGGGTACCTTGACCGTGCTCATCTGGTTCTACTCATGGCGTTGTACGCTGATCGTAAAACAGCGCTTTAAGAAAGAAACCTAAGCTATTTCCTGCTGTAAGGTTGTTAGCATCAGCCTGTCGATAGATAATCACTCTCTCTTAGCTTGAACATACGATATGCTCTCAAAATCATTTTCCTTTGTTCTCTGTTTATTTTTCGCCAATGCCATTTTTGCTTATCCGGATAACCCCTACCAAGAGCATTTAGTCGACGTTAAAAAAACCCAGGCGAACTATGGTTATCTTCTGGAACATGGCGACGACGCGCTACTGGCCCGCATCCACCTCATTCGAAATGCCCGCGAGTCTATAGATATACAAACTTTCATCTGGAAACCGGATGAAACAGGCGTGTTCGTATTTTATGAACTCTGGCAAGCTGCACAACGCGGCGTCAAAGTGAGAATACTGATTGATGATCTATCGATTCGCGAAATTCATGACACGGTCGCGTATCTCGCCCAACTCAGTGAAAACATCGAGATAAAACAGTACAACCCGGTCGCAGACAGCATCAATATCGGTGTAGTCAAAACAGTCACTACAATCGCAACACAGTTCGGCAAATACAACCATCGCATGCATAACAAAATTGTTGTGGTCGACGGTCAGTACGGCATCACTGGAGGGAGAAACTACCAGAACGACTATTTTGATCGCGGCGTAAACAGAACCTTCCTTGACAGGGACATACTTGTCATCGGTTCTGTCGCCGATGACATGTCCAAATCATTTGAAGAATACTGGACGGACGATCTCGCTGTTTTCAGCAAGGAAATGAAAGATGTTCGAAAAACCATAGAGACAGACAGCATTAAAATCCCGGATATTACCCACGGGTACGAAGTCCCCGCCATGTTCTCTGAACTGTCGAAATGCGCATCCCAGGCAGCCTGCGTCAATGAACGCATAAGTTCAAAGGGAACAAAGCTGGATCAGATTGAATTTGTTGCTGACCACCCGGGTAAACACGAGGATGGCGACGACCTGGCAGAAACCACCGAAAGTCTGCTTGAACTGATATCAAATACCCACCACAAAATGATTTTCCAGACACCATATCTGGTAGTTCATACAAAGAAGCTCTTTAACGACCTCCGGAAGGAAAACCCCGAGATGGATATCATTGTCTCAACGAACAGTCTTGGCGCTGCAGATCACTTCTATGCTTACGCGTTTTCCTTCAAGAATAAAAAGCACTACCTGAAAAAGTTTGAATGGCAAATTCACGAAATGAAACCGAACCCGCTCGACTTCAGTCAGATGATGCATCCGATACCTCAGATCGAAAGAGCTGAAAACCACTACGCCTGCATTCATGCGAAAACATACCTGTTCGACAATGAAGTCGTCTGGTTGGGCTCTTTTAACCTGGACCCGAGATCTGCACGCCTCAACACCGAGGCAGGCGTCATTATCAGGGATCCGGAATTTTATGAACTCGTTGAAAGCAACATCGAATTGAAAATCACCGCACGCAACGCCTGGTCTATTGGTCCCAGGAGAAAAATCCCGGTCATCTCGTTCTTTAACAGCCTCATAGAAGACATATTTTCCCTAATACCCTTCGCTAACCTCTGGCCGTTTACCTATTCAACCAGCTATGAGCTGCGAGACGGCGGTGTGGAAATGCCTTTTTCTGCTGAGGACTTTCACAAAAACTACAAAGGCGTAGGTCAGTTCCCAGGCGCCAGAATGACACAGAAAGCCATAAAGACACGATTTACAAAAGCCTTTTTGGGCCCCGCACAACCTATTATCTAGACCTGGCTGAGGTGGAAATGCCGACGACTGACTAGTTGCTCGGAGGGAAAGTCGCAAAAATGTTGCCCAGTACTTTCTCCAGTGCCGGCGTCGGATTCTCCTGCATCTTCTTTGTTATTTGCCCGGTTGCCCTGCCATGCCAAACTGGCCGACGCTCCTGAGGGTCGTATATATCCACCGATAAAACACCTTCGGTATATTGGCGAACATCAACTGATTGGCCACCATAACCACCGTGGTAACCACCACCCCAGCCCCAACCGCCATAACCTCCGCGGTAAAACTCCGGGTAACTGTCAACCTGGATCTTCTCTCGTCCACCCAACGTGAAGCCAACCGCCAGATCTGCCTCTTCCGGATTAGAAACCCTGGTAAACCCGCGAGCAGCCAGAATATTCTCTGTTATCTGCACCAGCCGGCCTTCAATCAAGGGATTGCCAACCTCGGCGCCCGCCTCTTTTATCAAGGGATGTTCACTGATAAAGGCGAAGGTTCTGTCCTGACTGAAATTATAGGAAGGGTCAAAGTCAATCATTGGCGCAGGCGCGGCACAGCCCGCAAGAATCAACCCGATGAGTAGTAATAGTGATAGACGCATTATTCGTTCTCCTTTTATACCTTGCAGCTATACCGCGCAGCCTGGCTGGCAGGGTTTCCGCCTACAAGTTAAACATTCGATGATAGGCATGCGCGGTCTGTTAATTGTCACTGTCATCCTTACCATCGGTAACATTTTATTTGTCGACCGGGCTCTATCGGCCCCGGTAAATTAGTCTCTCCAGAAAGTGGTCTTCCACGAGGCGCTGTCAACATCCAGAATCGTATCTGAATTCTCTGCGACATCTTCCCAGGTCGCATCGAGGTCCAGCTCCACACCTTTATTGGAGAACACCATATCTGAGGCAAACCGTCCTCCTGCCGCCTGGATGATGCGTCCGTTTGGCGCATCCTCTGAAACCATATAAAGCACGGCAGGACTAACCAACTTTGGATGGCTCTTTTCGTCAGGTTCATCTGCATCAATCTCGCTGCCGGGGACACTCGCAGTCATCCTGGTCGCAGCGCCCGGAGACAAACAGTTCACATGGATATTGTGTGATGCACCTTCACGGCAGAGGTTGTTCATCAGACCTACCATCCCCATTTTCGCTGCACCATAGTTAGCCTGGCCAAAGCTGCCTAAAATGCCGGAAACCGAAGAAGTGAACATAATTCGGCCATAGTTCTTTTCGTACATGATCGGCCATGCATGCCAGGTCACATACGCAGATCCATTCAGGTGAACGTTAATCACCAGATCCCATTCATCAAGCGTCATCTTCTTGAACGATTTATCCCGCAGGATACCGGCGTTATTGATCAGGATATCGACGGTGCCATATTCCTTGACCGCAGTCTCAACGATACGTTTAGCGCCTTCCCGGTCAGATACTGAATCCTTGTTAGCGACAGCCTCGCCACCGGCCGCTCGTATCTCTTCCACGACCAGATCAGCAGCATCACTCTTGCCAGACCCATCCACAGATCCACCCAGGTCGTTAACAACTATTTTTACACCCAGATCCGCCAGTAACAGCGCATGCTCCTTTCCGAGACCACCACCAGCACCGGTGATAATCGCAACTTTTCCATCAAAACTCATAGTATTTACCTTTTGTATTTCTAACGGTTCGTATTAAGACATCCCAATCGAAAGCAGATTCTGTAGTGGCTGGTATAGCGCCTCAAGGTAAGCTACGTCGTCATCTTCCAGCTTTATTGACGCTGATTCCATGAGCTGCATCAACTGCTCTACGCTGGATACTCCAACAATAGGCGAAGTGATCTCCGGTTTGTTACAGATCCAGGCCAGCGATATCTGGGCTGGTGTTTTTCCGTATTTCTCAGCAACTTCAACCACTCTGTCCGCAATCTGAAAATCCATGTTACCTTTATAGAGGCTACTCGTCCTCGCCTTGTCCTGGCCCTGGGAACGGTTCGTTGTCCCTGCATCCAGGCTTCCTTTGTACGCGCCTGTCAGTATCCCTCTTGCCAGTGGTGACCACGGCGTAATCGCGATACCTTGTTTAGCGCAATAAGGAATCATCTCACGCTCTTCTTCCCTGTAAATCAGGTTGTAATGATTTTGCATCGATACAAATTCAGTCCAGCCATTCAACCTGGCGGTCATCTGCAACTCGGTAAACTGCCATGCGAACATGGATGAACCACCCATATACAGGACTTTCCCGGCCTTCACCAGATCATGAAGTGCTTCCAACGTTTCCTCTATGGGCGTCGGCACATGCATTGGAATACCATGCGGATGTCGGTGGATAACCAGATGATCAATGTAGTCGACTCCTAGCCTTTCCAGGCTGGCATCAACGCCTTCCACAATATGCTTGCGAGACAAACCACATTGATTCGAGCCCGGTCCAAGAGGCATTCCAACCTTGGTGGCCAGCACATAGTCATGACGGGGCAGAAGCTCCCTGAGCAGTTTACCGACCACCTCCTCGCTGGAGCCCAGCCCATATATATCAGCGCAGTCAAAGTAAAAAAGGCCATTATCAATCGCAGCCTTGAAAATTGGCCGGGCATCATCCGCACCGAGCGTCCAGTCCCCCTGATGCCCCTTACCCGGCGCCCCGAAATTCATCGTGCCAAGAGCGATCTCCGAGACCCTGAGCCCCGTGCGACTCCCCAGTTGCACCGATTTCAGCATTTTTAATCCTTTTTTTGTGACAACGGAGGAACGATATTACCAGCCGATGGTGATGGTCCGCATCTGCTATTACAATGCTGGATTATCTTCATTTTCATTTACCACTATCTGGACATCATATGACCTACGAAACCCTGATTTTTGACACAACAGACAGTATCGCTACGATTACACTGAATCGACCAGACGCAGCCAACGCCATGAACCCTTTGATGGCCAGGGAATTGAGCGCTATTGCCATTAAGTGCGATGAGTCTCCAGACATCCGCGCTGTGGTCGTTCGCGCAACGGGAAAAATGTTTTGTGCCGGCGGTGATCTCGGAGTGTTCGGTGAAGCTGGTGACGGCGCCTCAGCGCTCATCAAGGAAATGGCCGGCGATCTACATATGAGTATCTCAAGACTCACAAGAATGAACGCGCCTGTTATCGCTGCTGTTAATGGAACGGCAGCGGGTGCCGGTTTTAGCCTGGCGCTATCAGCAGATCTTGTAATCTCTGTAGACAGCGCGAAATTTGTGATGGCCTACACCAATGCAGGACTTTCACCGGATGGGAGTTCCTCCTACTTTCTACCGAGACGCGTCGGCGATCGCAGGGCCCGAGAGCTGATGCTAACTAACCGGGTATTATCCGCAGACGAGGCCCTGGACTGGGGTATTGTTAACCAGGTTGTGGCAGAAGCCGACCTTGATGAAACAGTCGGGAAACTCGCTGCCAAAATCGCAGCCGGGCCAACGCTTGCTTACGGACAGGTGAAATCACTGCTGAACGCATCTTTCGACAACGGGCTGGAAACGCAAATGGAACTTGAATCCAGGGGCATTGCAGACATGGCAAGATCCCGGGATGGGAAGGAAGGCATTCAGGCGTTTCTTGCTAAACGTAAACCAACGTTTAGAGGCGCCTGAATGAATAGTGGGGTCGGAGGAATAGTGGGGTCGGAGGAATAGTGGGGTCGGAGGAATAGTGGGGTCGGAGGAATAGTGGGGTCGGAGTAAATTTCCCTCAACAATTTGTTTCTTAAAATACGCTGATATCGGGTTAGCAATATCAACGTTCTTAAACAGGAAATAGTGGTGGGAAATTTACTCCGACCCCGTTTCTCACGACCCCGTTTCTCACGACCCCGTTTCTCACGGTGGGGAATTTACTCCGACCCCATTTCTCCCAACGAACAGGTAAAAAAAAGGCGACCATTTGGTCGCCTTTTTCCTCAGCTTGGGTGCTTACGCAACAACTGTGATGTTTACTGCCTGTGGGCCTTTTTGACCTTCAGTCACACCAAACTCTACAGCTTGACCTTCAGCCAGAGTTTTAAAACCCTCACTTTTGATCTCGTTGTAGTGGGCGAATACATCTGGTCCGTCAGTTTGCTGGATAAAGCCATAGCCACGGGTTTCATTGAACCATTTAACGGTTCCGGTTTTAGTAGACATTATTTTAGTCCTGTATATATTTAAGATGCCTTCTTTTTGCTGAAGACGTGTAGCGTGAAACAAACGAATACTTGAAACTGCAGGACGAGCGATAAATGAATCTACTTGAAATGAAGCGGGGGTATAAGAGGGGTCCTTTGCTGCGGCGCATTGTATAGGGTTGGAAACCCTTGTCAACGCTTGTTACACCCTGTTTTCAGGCGCTATCTACCGTTTTCTCTTAATCACTACGGGCAGAGACTGGTAGCCCTTGATCAGGGTAGAACGGTTTCTAACAGGTTCTCCAACGAGCTCAGTCGCCGAAACCCTCGACATTAATTCCTCCCAGAGCACACGAAGTTGCATTTCCGCGAGCCTGTTTCCCATGCATCGATGAATGCCAAACCCAAAAGAAAGGTGCGCCCTGGCATTCTCTCGGTCTATTCGAAGTTCATGAGGAGACTCAAATACCTCAGGGTCGCGGTTACCCGAGGCATACCACATGGCTACCTTATCCCCTTCTCTGATCTTATGACCCTCGAAATCAACATCCTCAAGTGCTGTCCTGCGCATATAAGTCACCGGTGTTTGCCAGCGAATAATCTCAGCAACCATATTTCGAACGAGTGACGGGTCAGCTTTTAGTTTTTCAAACTCACCTGGATATTGGCTCAGCGCCAACACACCACCGGTAATTGAGTTACGAGTCGTATCATTGCCGCCGACGATCAACAGCAGCAAATTGCCAAAAAACTCTTGCCGAGGCATGTCGCGCGTGGCCTTGCCTCTCAGCAGCATGGACAGCAGGTCGTTGCCCACAGGATTGACTTTTCGCTTTTCCCATAATGACATGAAGTAATCAAAACATTCGTCAAGCTCACGATCGCGCTGCTCCAAAGATTCAATAATGCCAGAGTCAACACTTGCAGTAGATATGTCAGACCACCGTGTCAGTCTGTGACGTTCTTCAAATGGGAAATCGAACAACGTCGCCAACATCTGGGTGGTTAACTCAATCGAGACTTTCTCTACAAAATCAATCGGTTAACCATCCGGAAGCTGCTCAATAATCCGGATCGCGCGTTCCCTGATGACAGATTCCAGCACCGCAAGATTTGATGGGCCGGTTACCGGCGCAACAACCTTACGCTGCTCATCGTGACGGGGCTGATCCATGGAGATGAAATTATTGTTGGAACTGTAATCTTCGTCGACAAAGGTAACCGAAGGTTCAGACGAAAACAGCTGATGGTTCGCGTCAATTTTTCGGATGTCAGCATATCGTGTGATTGACCAGAAAGGTCCAGCGTAGCTGTGTTCGTGAAAATAAATCGGCGCCTCTGTGCGCAGCCTCTCCAGATAAGGAAAATGAACGTTGTCCTGGTATAAACGCCGATCAGTTGGATCTATATCTTCCAGTGGCAGGCTGAAAGCAAGGTCCCGCTCACGGTCCAATCGGGAGAGATCTTCAGCTGCCGCATTAGCCATGATCAATCCGGAAGCCCGAGGACTCGTTTGCTGATAATATTCATCTGCACCTCATTGGTACCA
>DTZW01000025.1:0-8921 GCA_012961165.1 Gammaproteobacteria bacterium
GGGCGGTAACAATTTTGGTGCCTATAACGGCATTGAATGGCAGCCAGCTATTGAGATGAACTGGTTCATGATGCCCAAGCACCAACTGCGATTTTCTATGCAGTGGGCCGGGGTCAAGGCCGGCGAGCAGGGATTCTTCGAGATTAGCGCATCTGGCAAACTGATACCGGCGCTGCGAACCCGACCTGATTATAACTTTACCGTGAGTCTGTTAACCGCGCAGCTTCGTTATCGTTGGGAAATTGCACCGCTCACTGACCTTTATGTAGTTTACAATCTTGGCAATCGGCTACCTTCTCGACACGAGGATGACTTTTCAAGCTTGTTTGAAGATGCCTTCGACGATCCTATCGTCGAGTCGTTCGTCGTTAAGCTGCGTTATCGATTTGGAAATTAGAAAAGCCTGTTTGATGCCATGGCCTTCGCATCCCATAAGATGAGCCCGTCCAGCAATCACTGATCCGATATTTCTTCCTTTGCATCGTCTTCGGAATTGAAATAGAGAAGTGTGAGTGAAGCTGCTAATACTGCTGTTTTGATTATCGTTTTCATTGTTCTTATACTTTTTTAAAGCAGTTGCTATTCAGGGATACAGCGGCCATATGATTGGCTGGCTAGGTCGAGCTATCGCCTAATAAACGAGGCTCGCCCCTTCCCAATCGATCCCAACCACCTTGATGAAACGCGGAACCATTAACGGATAACGCCTTTTCTACTTTGCGAGCTCCGTATGGAAACCAAATGCTTACGCTCGCGGCCTGCAACATTTTTTTAAGCTGCTCTTTACTCAGGGAAGGCTCTTCTTCCTTCAACAGGAAAACCGCTTCCTGAATACACTTGGATGTATGAAGCGCCGTCCATTTCAGTTTCTTATATTCCCGCCCATCCCTCTGGTTAGTTAATGCCTCGTATTGCTGTCCGTCTTCAAACTCTTTCCTGGTGGCGCGCATTCCCTGGATCGTTTTTTTGAATTGGTCATAACAAGCGAAGTTCTCTAGCGTCTTCATAACATTGTCACCCTTCCCTTCTCCATGAGGTGCATACACTCCCGTTTATCGGGTTCATGTAGGTTTATTTCCAGTTTTTGCCGACTCCGGGGCGGTTATAGAGCGACATCAACCGCCCATCATCGTCTTCCAGGTTTCCAGGTTATTGATCCGCATATAAGTGTTGTGCTGTTTTGTGTCTCCCATCGTGGCATGCGGGACAGCCGAATAATTGTGGCCCGGTAGCAAAATCGTATCATCAGGCAATGAAGCCAGTTTCTGAATGCTGTGATACATATCCTCAGAGTTTGACCCTGGCAGGTCTACCCGGCCACATCCATCTATGAAGAGCGTGTCGCCTGACACCAGCGTCTGTTTGATCCTGAAACATTGGGAACCAGGCGTGTGCCCGGGGGTATGCAAAAACTCGACCTCTACATCACCGACATCGAGTTTATCTCCTGAGTCGACTTTCACTATGTCGGCGTCAGTGATACCTGTAACTTTCTTAACGCCATCCGCTTCCAGCTTATGGGCATAGACTTTTACTGGATTCAGCTCCAGTAGTTCAGCAACCCCGTCCACAGTGTTCTGCCCAAAACTCCCACCGCAATGATCCGGATGGTAATGGGTGACCAGCGCACCGGTAAGTTTATAGTCACGCTCGTTAATCAGGTCCAGCAGGCCCTGGATATCCCAGGCCGGGTCGATCACCACGACTTCACGGGTCGCCTTGGAACCAATGAGGTAGGCGAAATTTTCCATTGGGCCTACCTGGATTTGTTCGAGTATTAGTTCATCTTGTAGTGGCATGCTGACTCCTTTTGCAGCGCGTTTTCCCGAGCTTAGTCTTCTGAGTTTACTGATACGAGCTTATTTCACCTGTTCCTGCTCAGCCACCGCACGGCAGGGCGCAAAAGAGAGGCGATGAATCGGTGATGGGCCATGTCGCTTTAGGGATTCAAGGTGCGCCCGGGTTGGGTATCCTTTGTGCTGAGCAAGCCCATACTCTGGATAGATTCGATCAAGGCGCTTCATTTCATTGTCTCGGGCAACTTTGGCGATGATTGAAGCAGCTTTAATGGCGTCACTTTTCGAATCGCCTTTTATCAACCATTCTGCTTCGCAGGGCAGATCCGGTATCCGGTTACCATCGACAATCACGAAATCTACCGGGACGTTTAGCCCGGAAACGGCGCGTTCCATCGCCAACATACTCGCCTGCAATATATTGATCTCGTCTATCTCACTAACGTCCGCACTCGCTACACAATAAGCCAGCGCCTTCTCGCGAATGACCAGGTCAAGCTCATTCCGACGCTTTTCTGATAACAGCTTGGAATCCCTTAGACCATCAAGGCGAATAAACGGATCAAGCACCACTGCCGCCGCGTAGACTGCGCCGGCGAGTGGCCCACGCCCCACTTCATCGACACCTGCAAAATACTCTCTTCTATACATTCAGCTCTCACACAAACCAAGAACGGCTTTAGCTGCCTCTGCACCAGGATCAACGCTTTTCTTCAGTAACCGATGAATTTCATCAAAAGTTGCTATGACATCGCTTGCTTCTTTTTCGTCCAGCAATCGTCTGACTGCACCAGCCATCACGGATGGAACAGCAGCGTCCTGTATAAACTCCGGCACAATGCTGCGACCCGCCAAAATATTGGGCAGCGCGAACCACTCGGTCGTCACAAGCCTGGATACAATACCGTAAGTTATTTTGCCGACCCGATAAGACATCACCATGGGTTTCCGCAGAAGCATAGCCTCCAGGGTCGCGGTTCCAGAGTTAACCAGCACGACATTAGAGGCAGTCATCGCCTGTCTTGATTGACCTTCCAGAAGTGTTACCTTGCCATCGAGCTCCGGAAATTCTGCGAGCATTAGCTGCAGCTGCTCATATCGTTTTCGGTTCGCCGCAGGTATCACAAAACGAGTAACTGAATCTCTGAGCAATAAGGCCGTTGCCAGAAAATCCTGGCCTGACAGGTCAACTTCCCGTGCGCGGCTTCCGGGCAGTATCGCGACAACAACTTCATCCTGGGCAATCCCCAGTTGCTCTCTTATCGGCACCTGGTTAAGCCTGCCTTCATCAGGCGAAATCTCGTCTGCCTTGGGATGACCCACGAATACGACGGGAATATTGTTGGCTTCGTACACAGCCGTTTCAAACGGATAAAGTGTCATCATCAAGTCAACATTACGAGCTATTTTCTTAATTCTACGCTGACGCCATGCCCAGACGGTTGGCGACACATAGTGGACTGTTTTAATACCACGCTTGTGCAACATTCCAGCCAGCAAAAGATTAAAAAAATTCGAATCAATTCCGACGAAACAATCTGCCCCACACGCAACTATACGGTCGCGTAAATGAAGCAGCAGTCGAATAAGGCTAGGCAAACGGAGCAGCGGGTCGATGAAACCATTAACAGACAGGGTTTCAATATCAATTTCTGTGGAGAAGCCTTCCTTGATCATCGCTGGACCACCGACCCCGACGAATGTCACATCGGGTGAAGCCTTGGTAATTTCCTTTACAAGAGCGGCACCAAGGTTGTCGCCTGAGATTTCCCCAGCGACCATTGCAATCGTCAAGGAACGCCTCGGCATCGAGGTCATGCTCAGCCCACCTGTTGTTCAGCGCAGGTTAGTAAGGACGAACATACAAGCTCGCCATCGACATAAGCTTTCCCGGATGTTTTCATCCAATGCTTACGAAGGTTGAGGATTTCAACTTCCAGTCTGATCTGGTCTCCCGGAACAACGGATCGTTTGAATTTGGTCTTGTCGGTTCCAGCGAGATAGTAAATGTAACCATCATCCAGTGTTCGGTTTCGACTCTTGAACGCGAGGATACCTGATGCCTGGGCAAGCGCCTCTACAATCATGACCCCTGGAAACACCGGCGTGTTTGGGAAATGGCCAGAGAACTGGGGTTCATTGATCGTCACGTTCTTTATGCAAACTATTTTTTTGTTTTCCTCGAACTCAACAACACGATCCACCAGCAAGAATGGATATCGATGAGGCAGGTATTTCTGTATTTCCATGATGTCCATGATGAGTCTCTTATGGTGGATACTACTGATCCGATTCCAGGCGTTTAATACGCTTGAGAATGTTATCCAGCTTCCTGAAACCGACAACACTTCGCTTCCATTCATAACCTGGCATCAAACCAGTTCCCGATGAGTAGCGTCCCGGCTCGAGGATCGACTGACTGACCAGTGTCATCGCAGTAATCTCGACGCGATCAACAATTTCTATATTATCAACGATTCCAACAGCGCCACCAATTAGACAATAGCTGCCTATCCTGGTGCTGCCTGCTATTGCTGTACACCCGGATATAACAGTGTGGTGGTCAATTGAAGTGCCGTGACCCACCTGCACCTGATTATCCAGCTTACACCCACTGCCGATCGTCGTATGGTTCAATGCTCCACGATCAATCGTGGTACCAGCACCTATCTCGACATTGTCACCCACAATCACCGAGAACACCTGCGGTATCTTTATGTAGCCTCCAGTGTCAGCGTCGAACTCAAAACCGAATCCATCTGCGCCAAGGACAGCGTTCGCATGGACTATGCAGCTCTCCCCGACCTGGACATCATGGTACACAACGACGTTAGGCTTAATCCGAGAGTCTTTGCCAATCTTTGCGCTTTCACCGATGTAGCAACCAGCACCAATATGAGCACCATCTTCTATCCTTGCACCTGACCTGATCACAGCACCGGCACCAATTGCGACACCCTGACCTATAGAAGCGGTATCGCTGATCACTGCGCTGGGGGCTATAACCGGCATAGCAAGTGGCGCGGGATCAAATAATGACGCAATGCGTGCCCAGGCCATCCGGGGATTCGCAGATAGCAATCGTGGTTTGTCAGTCAGCGCTGCATCTTCAGGACGCAGAACAACCGCACCAGCCTGACTGTCTGCTAGCAGGTCACGGTAGTTTGGACTAAAAAGGAAGGAAATCTGGTGCTCTGATGCACCTTCAAGCCCCGCAATACCTGTTATTTCGACATCAGTATTACCAAGGCTTTCAAGCTGAAACTGCTCTGCTATATCGCTCAGTTTCACCGATTAACAACTGTTACTTTTCCAGCGCGTTCATTTTTTCGGTAATTTTAGCAGTCACATCGTACAGTTCATGACGATAATGAACACTCTGCCGTGGCAAGACCAGGTCATACTTATCGCTAAGCACCAACGCTTCAATGGCTTCCTGATACCGTGGTGTAAGGGACTGGATCAATCGATCAGATTGCTCCAACTTGACTCGCTGTAGCTCCTGAAGCAGTTGCGACATCTGGTTTCGCTTAACCGAAATTTCCTGAAGAAGGTTCTGGAATTCCTGATCGCTCATAAGCTCAGTGTCTTTTTTGAGCTTTTCCAGAAGCGTAGTGATTTCCGTCTGCATCTCTTTCAGCATGTCGTCCTGCTCTGAGTACTGAGCATTGATCTGTTGAACGCCCTGTTTTCCAATCTCTGACTGCAGAATCGCTCTCTGAGGGTCAGCGACGCCGATTTTAGCTTCCGCAATGGCAGATGATGAGGCCATCGCCATGAAAGATGTGGCCAGAATAGCCAAAATGCTTTGATTTACTCGCACAATTTCCTCCTCAGGGGAACTTCATTAACTTAGTTGGTATACGTCGGAACTCGACGGAAGCGGATATTTACACATTCACCCATCCGATACAACGTCTTTTATCCCGTAACGACTCGATTTACAAAGGGCAGGTACTAAGACCGCGGATCTTCTAAAAAGTTTTGCCCAATTCAAACTGGAATGACTCGGACTCGTCACCCTCCTTATCATTGAGCGGGAATGCCAGGGCAAAGCTAATGGGCGCAAAACCCGTAATCCACGTCACAGCAATGCCTGCACTGTACCGGAGTTCGCCATTATCCAGGTCCAGACAGTAAACACTGACGTCCGGGCAGTTTGTATTGAAAACGTTACCCGCATCGAAGAATAGCACTGACTTCAACTGGCTCTGGTCTTCTATAAACGGCAATGGAAACAACACTTCTGCGCTCAACTCCACCAATACATTACCCCCAATCGGGTCGGGATCATTGAATTGGTCCTGCGGTGACGGTGTGGACCTTGGTCCAAGGGAGTTGCTCTCATAACCCCGCACAGATCCCATACCACCACCGAAAAAGTGCTTATAAAATGGAAAGTTTTCGGTGTCCCCATAAGCTTCGCCATAACCCAGATTGGCCCTGAGCCTCAACACAAACGGATTGAATAATGGGTAGAAAACCTGGCCGGTGTAATTCAACCTGTAATATTCGAGCTCGCTTCCCGGGACCGTCATTTCAAATGACAGGGACTGCGATCGACCGCCACTGGGTAACAGTCCACGATTAAGCGCCGACATACTGTAAGACGCTGTCAGCGAAATCAGGTCAAACTCATTACCTTCCTCATCCAGGAATTCAGATATTTCCTGCGCTGGAATAACCCCTTCCTTGATTTCCGTTCGTTCAATACCAACTGTAAGGCCGATACGAGATATCTCCGAGATGGGGTAGCCAAAGCTGACGTTTAGACCATAGGAATCTGTAGAGAAGCTGGCGATGTTCCGTTCTTCATAATCACTCTTCCGGAAAAATGCTGCGTAGCCTCGGCTAACGCCATCAACCGTGTAGTAAGGGTCAAAGAAAGATACGTTAAGTGCCTGCTGGTAATCACTTCGATTGATTCCAATATTGATACTGTTACCTGTGCCGAATACATTCGATTCCTGGTAACCCAACCCCAGAATCAATCCCATACGCTGCGCATAGCCTACGGTCGCAGAAATTGAACCGGAAGGTTGTTCCTCGACCGTATAGTTCACATCAATCTGGTCATCTGTACCTGGCACCGCAGGTGTCTCGACGCTCACGTCCTTGAAAAAGCCAAGCCGCTGGAGACGTATTTTTGAACCTTCAATCATCGCAGTGGAAGCCCAACCGCCTTCCATCTGGCGCATCTCGCGCCTTAGAACGTGATCCTGAGTCACCGTGTTGCCCTGAAAACTTAACCTTCGGACATAGGCTCTTTTCCCAGCATCAATAAAATACTTCACGGTGACCGTTTCGCCATCATCATTAGCCGCAGGCTCTCCGGTTGCACTCGCAAAGGTGTAACCTGCGTTACCCAGCGCCGATTCAATTCTCTCTTCACTAAACGTCATGTATTGTCTTGAAAAGATTTGCCCTTCGCGAGTAAGCAGCATCGCGCGGATATTCTCTTCCGGAATATCGCGAAGCTCACCTGCCACCTCTACAGCCGAGATTTTAAACTGGTCACCCTCGATAACATTAATGGTGATATAGACATCTTCCATATTTGGCGCGATCGAAACCTGGGTCGAGTCGACCCTGAAAGTCAGGTAACCACGGTCGAGGTAATGAGATTCCAGTACCTCGATATCACTTTGCAGCTTCTCACGTGAGTACTGGTCATCTTTTGTATAAAACGACAACCACCCGGGAAGCTTCAGTTCAAGCAGTTCAATCAGGGTCTCATCATCGAAAACAGTATTTCCAACGATGTTAATGTGGCGAATACCTGACACATTTCCTTCATAAACGTCGACCTTAATGGCTACCCTGTTTCGTGGCAGATTCTCGATAGTGGTCTCAATATTTGCATCATATCGACCCTGGGACACATATTGCCTTTCCAGGTCCGATGCAATTTGATCCAGGGTGACTTTCTTGAAAATTTGACCTTCCGATAATCCCGAACCCTGGAGGCCTTCAATCAAGGCTTCCGTCTTGATCGCCTTATTACCTTCAAACTCAATGGAATCAATGGTCGGCCGTTCCTTAACGACAATAACAAGCACATTGCCATCACGGCCTATCTGAACGTCATCAAAAGTTTCTGTCTGGAACAGGGAACGTGCAATTGTCCTGATCTCTTCAGCACCAACATTGTCACCCACGCTATAGGGCACTGCACCAAACACTGTACCTGCAGAGACTCGCTGCAGACCTTCAACACGTATATCCGATATGACGAAACCAAAGGACGACGTGCAATAAAACAACGTGACTAAAAGGATAAGTGAGTGGGCATACTTTCCCAGGGAATCTTTGAGCTTTACCACAAATATGTCTCTACAATCTTGTAAGGTCGTTATAAAAAGCCAGCACCATGATACTCATGATCAGGAACGTTCCCATCTGGAACCCCCACACCTGAACTCTTTCCGGAACCGGTCGCCCGGCTATCAATTCAATAAAATAATAAACCAAGTGGCCACCATCGAGTACCGGTATCGGTAAAAGGTTAATCACACCTAACGAAATACTAAGCAACGCAATGAACCCCACGAAACTCTCGAATCCATTTTCAGCCGTAGCACTGGCTACCTGCGCGATCGTAATCGGGCCACTCAGATTCTTTGGCGAAATAGCACCAACAATCATCTTCTTTATCGACACGAGGGTAAACAGTGTTACCTCCCAGGTTTTCACTGCCGCTGGTATCCATGCTGAATAAATGGGATATCGCGTTTCACGCAGCATCTCTGGCGGGAAGTTCACGGGCTGAGGTGACGCACCAATAAAACCAAGGATACTCCCGTCTCGCTCGATACCCCTGGGAGTAAGATCGATCTTCATCGTCTGACCAGCCCGCAGGACAATAACATTTAGCGTTTGTTCAGGGCTCGCCTGAATAACGTCAACCAGATGCGGCCAATCCATCACTGACACACCATCGACGCTAAGAAACTCATCACCAACCTCAACTCCACCCGCGGTTGCTCGCCCATCGTCATTGAGGCCGCCTATCACAGCAGGAAACTCGGGCAATTGCACAACAAGCCCAAGATCACGGGCTGGAACCGGCGAGTCACTGTTCGATAGCCATTGTGTGACCGGTACATTGTAGTTCGACTGCGCGTC
>DTZW01000025.1:8981-16716 GCA_012961165.1 Gammaproteobacteria bacterium
CAAACAGCCCCAGGTTAACCTCACTCCAGGTTTTTACAGCCTTGCCATCAACTGCGACAATCTCATGACCTTGTTGCAGCCCGGCCCTCGCGGCGGCACTTTCTGGGTCAAGCTCACCTAATACAGGTATGACACCCGTAACGCCGGACGCAAACAACATCCAGTAAGCGGCAATCGCAAGCAGAAAATTCGCAATAGGTCCTGCCGAGACAATAGCGATGCGTTGCCATACGGTTTTCCGGTTGAAGGCCAGGTGTATCTGGTCATCCGGAACATAGCCTTCCCTTTCATCCAGGAATTTGACGTATCCGCCAAGCGGAATGGCCGCAATAGCAAACTCGGTAGGTGCCAGGGGCTCATTGCTGCGGGTACGCACCGGTACAAGATTACCCTCTTTGTCATATACGGGCTGTTCTTCGTAAACCGGCTGACGACCCTTTTTCACATAAATTGATTTGCCAAAACCAACGCTAAATCGAATGACGTGCACGTTACAGCGGCGGGCAACCCAATAATGGCCAAACTCATGAATAGTCACCAGTATCGAAATGGTAACGAGCAGAGCAAGGACTGTTTGTAGAAAATCGACCATCGTCATCAAGCGCGCTCTAGCGCGGGTGTCCTGTTATCTGGTGTTGCCTGGCGCCCTATTGTATTGCGTCCGAGCTCAATTGTCTGTCTCATGGGTTGCCTGCCCACACCGCAATGCCAAGGTACAACGCAAACACAGGACTCGCGGACAGCAGGCTATCAATTCTATCAAGAAACCCGCCATGTCCTGGCAGCAGGTTGCTGGAATCCTTGATATCCCGATGCCGCTTGAACATGCTGATGGTCAGATCACCCAACACAGAAACCACGGCAATAAACATGCAGGCGGCGAGAAAAATAACCCCATCCGCGGTTGCCAGTTGAGGACGACCAAGATACAGCGACATCAACACTGCAATGACAAATGAAGTCACGACGCCTCCATAGAACCCTGCCCAGGATTTCCCAGGGCTAACCCGAGGGGCCAATTTTCTTTTACCAAACGCCCGGCCACTGAAATAAGCACCAATATCTGCTCCCCATATCAGGAAAAACAGCAGGCAGATCAGGTAGTTGCTTTCCGCGTGACGCTTAAGTTCAATTAACGCTAAGAACCCGGGGACCAGGGTAACAACACCAATAATCATTATGACTGCTGAACTACCCCAGAGTTCATCCAGCTTCGGGTAATTAACCACCAGCACAAACGCAATCACCCACCAGAGACTACTGAGCAACAACACAGGAGTAACAGGGGCAAAGTATGCGGCCAACATGGCGACAGCAACCATCAGCGCATAGAGGTATCTGTTCAGGTTGGACAAATTGGCTAAGTTGGCCCATTCCCAGGCGGCGACCGCCAGAACAGCGCCCACGAACAGGGAAAATTCAAAGTGGTGTAGCAGGAAAACACACGCCAATACGATTGGCGCGAGAATAATGGCAGTAATGATGCGCTGGCGTAGCATCGGACCCCGCTAGAATTCCATCAAGTCAGCTTCTTTTGCGTCCAGCGCTGAGTCGATTTGTTTGACTTTAGCGTCGGTAAGCTTCTGTATCAGATCCTCGCCTCGACGCTGCTCATCCTCGGTGATTTCCTTTTCCTTCAGGTAATCCTTCAAATCACTATTTGCGTCCCTTCGGATATTTCGTATCGCGACCCGCGCATGTTCAGCTTCAGCTTTTGCGACTTTAGTCAGGTCACGTCGATTTTCTTCCGTTAACGGCGGCATCGGTAGCCTGATTTTGTCCGATGACGTACTCGGGTTTAACCCAAGGTTTGATTTGAGAATAGCTCTTTCAACCTCAGGGATAATGGGCTTTTCCCAGGGCGAAATGACCAGGGTTCGCGCATCTTCAACGGTGATGTTGGCCAGTTGATTCAGTGGCGTATCAGAACCGTAATAATTTACGGAGATCCCATCCAGCAGGCTTGGGTGTGCCCGGCCGGTCCGGATTCTCGCAAACGCTGCATCAAGTGACAGAAGCGACTTGTCCATGCGCTCTTCAGCGTCTTGCTTAATGTCCTCGATCATATTTATTCCTTTTTCATACGACACATTCAGCTATGCGATCGCTTTAGCTAAAAGTTGTTAGCAATCAATGTCCCTTCATTCTCACCGACAACAACATTTAGGAGCGCACCCGTCTGCTCCATCGCAAAAACCCGCAGTGGCATATCATGATCACGTGCCAGGCAAATAGCGGTCAGGTCCATAACCCCGAGTTGCTTTTCAAGCACTTCATCGTAAGTTAAATGATTATATCGAGTTGCTGTCTTGTCGAGAACAGGGTCAGAAGAATAGACCCCATCGACCTTGGTTGCTTTCAGAACAATGTCTGCATCCACTTCGATGCCCCGCAGGCAAGCTGCTGAGTCAGTCGTAAAAAACGGATTACCGGTACCCGCAGAGAAAATCACAACGTTGCTCTCTTCGAGATGACGAATCGCTCGACGCCGATCATAGTGTTCAACAACACCACTCATGGGAATGGAAGACATCACTACTGTATGAATATTGGCACGCTCCAATGCATCGCGCATTGCCAGTGCATTCATCACCGTCGCGAGCATTCCCATATGATCGCCAGTGACTCGATCAAGGCCAGCCGCATGGAGCGCCGCGCCACGAAACAAGTTTCCACCACCGATGACAAGGCCGACCTGAACCCCAACCCCAACCAGCTGACCAATTTCAAGTGCGGTCCTGTCCAGTATTTTCGGGTCTATTCCAACGCTACCATTACCCAATGCTTCTCCGGATAACTTAAGTAGTATCCGCTTGTACTTCGGCGTGGCTTTGCTTTGTGGCATTGGCTTTCCTGGGCTTTTCCAGACGGGACTAGTTACCTAACTGCTTTTGTACTTCAGCAGCAAAATCTTCTTCCTCTTTCTCGATGCCTTCACCGACTTCGTATCTTACAAAGCGATTAACTGCAGCACCTTCCTTTTTAAGCAGGGCACCAATCTTGGTGTCACCATCCTTTACAAAGGCTTGTTCCAGGAGGCTGATCTCCGCCAGGTATTTCCTGATACGACCATCGATCATTTTTTCAACGATTTCGGGTGGTTTCCCTGAATCCTGGGCCTGAGCCGTATAAATTTCCCGCTCTTTCGCCACGAGGTCTGCCGGAGCATCCTCTGAGCTTACAACCGTTGGGTTCATTGCAGCAATGTGCATCGCAATGTCTTTCCCAAGGTCTTCACTACCGCCTTCCATGGAAAGCATGACACCGATCCTGCCGTTGGTATGGAGGTATTCAAGCAAAGTCCCTTCATCTTTGAATACCTGAGCGCGCCTGATGGAGATGTTTTCTCCAATTTTCTGCACGAGGTTTTCCCGCTCAGTTTCAAGACCCAGAGCCTCGATATTGGTTTCCCCTGACTCAAAGACCTTCTCAGTAACAGTCTTCACAAAGGCAACGAAGTTGTCATCCCTTGCGGCGAAGTCTGTTTCACAATTGACTTCGACGATAACGCCAGTTCCACCATCAACCTTAATACTGAGTAAACCGTCAGACGCTATTCGTCCGGCTTTTTTTGCGGCTTTCATGCCACTGGACTTACGAAGGTTTTCGATCGCTACCTCCATGTCCCCATCTGAATCCACCAGGGCTTTCTTACAATCCATCATGCCCAGGCCTGTTCGTTCTCTGAGCTCTTTTACCATTAATGCTGAAACAGCAGTCATCGCTAGATCCTCACTACGCTTAACTTTGATCCGGCCAACGGAAGTTGGCCACTGGTTGAATATTGTTACTGAACTAGCCTACTCAGCCTTTTCAGGCTCGTTTGCTACAGGTTCCACCGCGGCAGGTTCCACCGCGGCAGGTTCCACCGCGGCAGGTTCCACCGCGGCAGGTTCCACCGCGGCAGGTGCTTCTGCGGCAACCTCTGCTGCCACCTCAGGCTGCGTCGCTTCAGCCACGGGTTCAGCTGCCGTTTCCACCTCAACGAACTCGTCCGCGCTGACTTCTCCCTGGAATTCCGCCTTGCCAGCGAGCGCCGCATCAGCGATGGCCGCGACAAAGAGACGAATCGACCGAATCGCATCGTCATTGCCAGGAATAACATAATCAATACCATCCGGGTTGCTGTTGCTGTCAACGATAGCGATGATAGGAATACGCAGTTTCCTGGCTTCCGTTACCGCAATACTCTCGTGATCTACATCAACGACGAACAGGACATCAGGCAGGCCGCCCATTTCTTTGATACCACCAAGACCTGACTCAAGCTTTTGCAGGTCACGCTGACGCGAAAGGGCTTCTTTCTTGGTCAGCTTTTCGAATGTGCCATTAGCAGCCTGGCTTTCCAGGTCTCTCAGACGACGGATGGATTGACGAATCGTCTTGTAGTTCGTCAACATGCCACCCAACCAACGCTTGTCAACGTATGGCATCCCTGCGCGCTCGGCATTTTCCTTGATGACCTTACTGGCACTTCGCTTCGTGCCAACGAACAGAACCTTGTTCTTTTTCGCTGCGGTGCTCTGAACAAAGGCCAGGGCCTCATCCAGTGCTGGAACAGTCTTTTCAAGGTTGATGATGTGAATATTGTTTCTGGCCCCAAAAATGAATTCATTCATCTTGGGGTTCCAATATCTGGTCTGGTGACCAAAGTGCGCGCCCGCCTCAAGCAGGTCCCGCATAGATACGCTAGACATAGTCTCTCCGAATTGTATGGGTTAAGCCTCCACACTCCCCATAATTCAACCGTTTCAAGGACTTAGCCTTGTAGCAGCACCCGAATTACGTGTCGGTGTGTGTGAGTATTTTTAAGTTTACGCTCGAGGTTGCCCCCGTCGCGCGGCGCTTTATACCATAAATTGAGGCAAAGTGGGAATTTCTCAGTTACTCAGAGCCCCTATCAATTAACTCATTCGACTGTGCCTAACCACCTATTCTGAGCAAGAGCGGGTTGTCATCTGGTATAGTTCGCTGCTTATTTTGAGTCACAAACATTCATGACAATAGAAATTAAAGACAGTGAAGCCCTCGAAAAGATGCGCATCGTGGGCGCATTGGCCGCCCGACAGATCGAAATGATAGAAGAGCACATCAAGCCAGGGATCAGCACCGGTGAACTGGACCGTATTTGCCATGCATACACGATAAACGAACAGGACGCGATACCTGCCCCACTGAATTACCGCGGCTTTCCAAAATCCATCTGCACATCGGTAAACCACGTCGTGTGCCATGGCATACCCAGCGATGACAAGATGTTAAAAAGTGGTGACATCGTTAATGTTGACGTCACCCTCATCAAGGACGGGTACCACGGCGATACCAGCAAAACGTTTATCGTAGGAACGGCTGGTGTTCTTGCAGAGCGACTGACACAGGTATGCAAGGAAAGCCTGTATCTGGGCATCCAGGCAGTAAAACCAGGTGCGCACCTCGGGGATATCGGTGCCGCCATCCAGACCTATGCAGAAAAAAACCGTTTTTCGATCGTTCGTGAGTACTGCGGTCATGGCATTGGCACCGTATTTCACGACGAACCCCAGGTATTGCACTACGGTAAGAAAGGAACAGGCCCGGAACTGAAATCCGGTATGACATTCACTATAGAACCCATGATCAACGCCGGAAAGGCTGCGGTGAAATTACTACCGGACCAATGGACGGTCGTCACGAAAGACCACAAACTGACTGCCCAATGGGAGCATACCATCGCCGTGACTGAGACAGGATACGAAATTTTAACCCTGCGCAATGACGACACTATCCCTCGCTGCGCTTAAGTCGAGCGTATGAACCCTGATGTTTGATCACCTTATTCACGAGCTGGATTCTGCACTGGAAAACAACCAGCGAATCATTTCCAGCTTTAAAGATGCCCTAGCAAAAGCCCGCGTCATGATGACCTCGAATTTTGAGGCAGGTGTCAGCACAGACCTGTTGATCAGGGCAAACTCCGATTTTATGGACGATATCATGCGATTGGCATGGAACCGTTTTAACTGGACTGAAAACCGCACCAGCTGGCGTAAGTCACGCATCTCACTTCTTGCGGTCGGAGGCTACGGCCGCCAGGAACTGTTGCCAAACTCCGATATCGATTTATTAATACTGCTTGAACGGAATAATCAAAGTACGCATCGAGACAATATCCAGAGTTTCACCACCCTGCTGTGGGATATAGGACTGGAGATCGGCCATAGCGTCAGATCCATTGCGGAATGCAAATCGAGTGCTCTGCTTGACGTGACCATACTGACCGCAATGATGGAGTCACGAACGATCCTCGGGGACGGCGCACTCTGCAATAAGGTGCAACAAAAAATTGCACCAGACAGATCCTGGTCTGCAAAGTCGTTTTATCTCGCCAAACGACAGGAACAAAACGCCCGTCACGAGAAATCCAACCATACTGAATACAGTCTCGAACCCAACGTAAAAACTTCCCCTGGAGGCCTTCGCGACATTCAAACACTGACCTGGGTTGCAAGACGCCGCTACGGAACACAAAACATTACCGAGCTCGCAGAACAGGAAATCCTCACGCCGGAGGAGAGCGAAGAGCTGATCAAAGCGCAGAGCAACCTCTGGAAGATTCGTTTTGCGCTGCACATACTGACCAACAAAGACGAAAATCGCCTGTTGTTCGAATATCAACAGGCCCTGGCCAGCCAGTTTGGGTTTACAGACAATGATCAGTTGGCCGTAGAACAGTTCATGCAAACCTACTATCGAACCGCACACCGGGTTAACACGATCAACGAAACGCTGCTGCAGCATTTCGACGAGGTCTTTGTCCAGATTAATACCCGGCTACAGATAAAGCCTGTTAACGACAGGTTTCGCCTGGTGAACAACCTGCTGGAAGTGACTTCCGAGAATGTTTTCGCCGACGAGCCTTCCGCGTTACTGGAGATGTTCGTTATCGTGGGTTCTGATGAGTCAATCGAGGGTTTTCGGGCATCCACCATCAGGCTTGCAAGGCATCACGCCTACCTGATCGACACGCATTTTCGCGAGAATCCCAAGAACGCGGAACTCTTCATGACACTACTCGGCAGCACCAATCACCTGTTCACCCAGCTAAGGCGAATGGGCAGATGGGGAATACTCGGTGCATACCTGCCGGAATTTGGCCGGATTATTGGCCAGATGCAGTTCGATTTATTTCATATTTACACCGTCGATGCACATACGCTTCAGGTTGTTCGCAATATGCGCCGGTTCCGCTACAAGAACAACGAACAGAAATTTCCGATCGCGGCACACATCCACCCGCGATTACCGAGGATTGAACTACTCTACATTGCCGGCCTTTATCACGATATCGCCAAAGGTATGGGCGGAGACCATTCAGCACTTGGCATCGAAATCGCTGATGCATTCTGCAAGAGACACAAGTTAGCAACATGGGACACCAATCTTGTTCGCTGGCTGGTCCAGAATCACCTTGTCATGTCTACAACGGCACAACGCAAGGACATCCAGGACCCCGAGATCATCCATGAATTTGCGCGTTTCGTGGGGGAGCAGGTACGTCTCGACTATCTCTACGCGCTCACCGTCGCGGATATCAACGCGACCAACCCAACGCTCTGGAACGGATGGCGTGCGTCGCTAATGGAGCAACTCTACTCGGAAACCAAGAAAGCGTTGCGTCATGGATTAGAAAAACCGATAGATCGCAACGAATACGTTCAGGACGTCCAACTACAGGCACTTGATAAACTTAAAGAAC